>CAISKH010000027.1 GCA_903885865.1 uncultured Mucilaginibacter sp. | reverse complement strand
TTGACCAGACTATTCCGTGCGCTCCAGATCACCGATTTGTGTTGACAGTAAAGAAAAATTAAATTAACCATCAATAGGTTAGCATGGTCAAAGTGTAACGGAATTACCTGACTGACATTTCGGAATAAGGTGGTCAACGGCTCCATATTTTCCACCCTTGGCTGTTCATCCTTAAAATCTTTCTAATCTTACTCATGCTGATTGTCAAATTGGCCATCTTAGAACGGGTCTTTTGCCCTCAAAAGATGGTTGCTTCTACAGCATTTGCTACGCGTTTTGGTGGGTCAGTTTGCCCCGAAATACCATGGTCAGTTTGCCCCGAAACAGTGGGTCAGCTTGCGCCGAAATGGTGTGGTCTCATTCATCATAATCTCCACAATAAACACCCTGTTTTTAGGTAACAAAAAGGTAACACAGAATAGTCTAAAAAGACTGTTTTAAACAAACTTTTATCGCTGTAATTAACTGTATGTCAATTCGTTGAATAGGTTTGTGTTACCTAAGTTAAAAATTAAAAACAGGTAGTCGGATAGGTAACGAGAACTTTGGCTTTCTTGACGGTTGTTGAGGGGATAATAAATGAAAAAACCCTCTAAATCAGCGATTTAAAGGGTTTTCGGGGGTGGAAATTTTCCACTTTGTGCGCCCACCTGGGCTCGAACCAGGGACCAAAAGATTATGAGTCTTCTACTCTAACCAACTGAGCTATAGGCGCAGAAATTTATAAAAAATTTCAGGCTGCAATTTTACGAATTTACCTCCAATTTACAAAGCCTTATTTATTTAAATAGTATATTTTTGCCGGCAGTATTTTGTTATTAAAGCTATACGCAAATGGGGAACCTATCTTTAAATCGCAGGCAGGCATTACAAACCTTAGGCTTAACTGCCGGGGCCTCCCTGTTAAAAACACCGGTATTAGCTATGGCAGCAACTAAAAAAAACACCCCTGCTTTTAAATACTCATTAAATATGAGTACCATCCGGGGACAGAAATTGGGTTTTATTAAAGAACTGGAAGTGGCCGCTAAAGTCGGTTTCACTTCGGTTGAGATTTGGATAGATACTTTTCAAACTTACCTGCAAAACGGCGGCACTACTACCGAGGCGAAAAAGATCATTGACGGGCTGGGTATAAAGGTGGAAAACGCCATCGGCTTTGCCAAATGGATAGTGGATGATGACGCCACCCGCAATGCGGGGCTAAACCAGTTACAACGCGAAATGGAGCTGCTGGCTAAAATTGGCTGTTACCGCGTTGCCGCGCCACCATCGGGCGCCACGGGTTTACCGCGTATAGATTTAAATGTTATAACCGACCGTTACCGCGCCATCCTACAAATGGGCGAGCAATCCGGTGTAATTCCAATGGTTGAAATGTGGGGTTCATCACAAAACTTGAAAAAAATTAGCCAGGTATTATATGTTGCAACCGAAAGCGAACATAAAAACGCCCTTGTTTTACTGGACGCTTTCCATATTTATAAAGGCGGCTCAAGTATCGATAGTCTGCCTTTTGTAGGAAAGACTGCCATAAAAGTGTTCCATATTAACGACTACCCGGCAGGTATACCTCCTGCCAGAATATCCGAGCCCGACAGGGTATACCCTGGTGACGGTATAGCGCCGCTTAAGCAAATATTACGAGCTATAAAAAATCCGGAGAACCCGGTTGTTATCTCGCTCGAGGTTTTTAATCAAACCTACTATGCACAGGATGCCCTGCTGGTTGCTAAAACCGGGCTGGCTAAAATGAAAGCGGTTACGG
Organism: uncultured Mucilaginibacter sp.; assembly: GCA_903885865.1. Taxonomy (GTDB): domain Bacteria; phylum Bacteroidota; class Bacteroidia; order Sphingobacteriales; family Sphingobacteriaceae; genus Mucilaginibacter. Next base: position 10,578 of record CAISKH010000027.1, on the reverse strand, counting down.
AAGGAATATAATTAATCCAGTGGAGTTAGTATGAAAAACATCAAAAACATAATTTTCGATTACGGAAACGTAATATTTAATATAGATTTTGCTAAAGTTGCTGAGGCATGGAAAAAGCTGGGCGTTACAAACGCGCATGAGTTTTACGGCCACAAGCAGCAAGATGCAGTGTTTAACGCTATTGAGAAAGGTGAAATAAGTCCGGCAAAATTCAGGGACCGTATACGCGAAATAACTCAAAAACCAGGTTTAACGGATGCGCAAATCGACAATGCCTGGAACGCTATATTTATAGGCATTCCAAAAGGAAATCATGAACTATTATTGCAACTAAAAAGTAAATACCGCACTTTTTTATTGAGTAACATTAACGCAATTCATTATGATTATGTGCATGATTATTTGAAAAGGGAATTTAATATGGAAAGTAACGAGCACCTGTTCGAAAAAACCTATTACTCGCACCTTACAGGCAAACGAAAACCCGAAGTTGAAATTTTTGAACAGGTATTACAAGAAAATAAGCTTAATCCTGCGGAAACCTTGTTTATTGACGATAGTCCGCAGCACCTGGAAACTGCAAAAAAATTAGGTATGCAAACTTATTTAATGACCGCTCCCGATACCATACAGCAATATTTTAAAACAAACGGCTTGTTATGATACGTGTATATAAGTGTATATCTTTGTTCTGGTACCTAATATTGGGCTTAACTCCGATTACAGCGACAACCTTTTAGAATGAACACACGTAAATATTAATATAACCCACTTTAAAATTTTTCTTCATACATTCCGTTATATATTTTTTATTTATAAAAATTATGAAAACAACTTTCGATTTAAAGGCTCTTAAACCCTTATCTTTTTCACTTATTATAGCATTACTGTTAACCATAAGTTTTACTTCGTGTAAAAAAAGCGCGCCGGTTGTTACCCCGGCCAGTGCTTTAAATGCCATTAACGCGGCAGTAACATCTTCCCCGCAGGATTTTTACCTGGATAATACCAAAGTGAACGCTTCCCCGCTTGCTTATACACAAAGCACAGGCTATTTTACGACCACCGGTAGCAGCCAGGTTACGTTTAAAACATCAAGTACAGGCGTCGTGAATAATTCATTTCTCGCAACGTTTACACCGGGCCAATACGATAGTGTTTATTTTACCGATGATGGATCAGTTGTAGCCACTATAGACGACAGAACCGCGCCCCAAGCAGGTAAAGCAAGGGTGCGTTTTATCAATTTGAGTTCGTATGTAAATGCAAATGTCGACTTTTTGATTGCAGGAGGCGGAACGCTAGTATCAGGTTTACTTTATAAAACACCCTCTGCTTATAATGATGTTACAGCCACCAGCGCTTTTACATTAAATTCAGCGGGCACAAGTACTGTGTTGCTGAATATACACCCTACCTTAGCCGTGGGCAAAATTTATACTATATATATTGCAGGTACAACATCGGCAACACTTACTTATAATGTAGTGACAGAAAATTAATCAATACTTATATTTTACTGTAAAAAATGCCCGCTACGGTTTGTAACGGGCATTTTTTTATCAGACAATTCATAGAAGTATTATTTTCACAGAGACAATCATGAAACTGGTTTATATTGCAGTATTGTTTATCTTAATTATTATGTACATCCGGACTATCCGCAGATGATGATTATCAAGTATTGCAAACTCAGCTAACTTTGAAAAGTTAAATTAAATAGATTATGACTATAGATTATTCAAAAAAAGCCGGTAACGAAGAAATAAGGGCGCGATTTGATCATGATGTAGAACGTTTCTCAAATCTTGATATTGGGCAATTAACAACCATTGACGCCCCTCTGGCCATGGAGCTTTGCACCGAGGCAGCAAAGTATATTAATCCCGCCGCCAAAAACCTGCTTGATATAGGCTGCGGTGCAGGTAATTATACTCTAAAAATGCTGAGCAAGATCAGTAACTTGAACTGTACCTTAAACGACCTGAGCATGCCAATGCTGCAGCGTGCTAAAGAACGGGTATCGGTGCAAACAAATGGAATGGTAACTACTATACAGGATGATATGCGTAACCTTGACCTGCCGGATAATCATTTTGATATTATACTGGCTGCAGCAACGCTTCATCATTTACGTGATGACGCCGATTGGGAACGGGTTTTCAGCAAATTGTATAAAACTTTAAAACCTGGTGGCGGCATCTGGATATCGGACCTGGTAGCCCATGACGCTGCGCCATTGAATGAGTTGTTTAAACAACGGTATAGCGATTACCTGGATACCCTTGGCGGACCGGAATATCGTAAAAAGGTATTAGATTATGTGGCGCATGAAGATACGCCGCGTTCTGTAATGTATCAAACCAGCCTGTTAACAAAAGTTGGCTTTACTCATGTGGAGATACTGCATAAAAATTCTTGTTTTGCTGCGTTTGGCGGTATAAAAAATTAAACGCTCAGTAACAAAAGCATGATTTATCCGTCATAGTTTTTATAATCCTGATAAAGAAAATCATAAATACAAAATCAATAATATAGTATATTTGATCATAACTATTAATTCAACCTATCATGGACCATTCACTTATCACTACCAGTACAAGTTTAGAAGGTTATCATATAATTAAACACTTAGGCGTTGTGCGCGGCATTACCGTACGCAGCCGCAGCCTTGGCGGCAATATTGCGGGTGGCTTTCAATCATTATTCGGTGGCAGGCTCTCTGTTTATGTTGAACTTTGTGAAAATTCAAGGGAAGAAGCTTATCAACTATTAATACAGCATGCACAGGTATTAGGCGCCAATGCCATAATTAATATGCGGTATGATGCCAACGAGATCATGCAGGGCATTACCGAGGTGCTGGCCTATGGCACAGCAGTAGTGGTTGAAAAAACATAAGTATTAATTAAAATAGGATAGCGGTATGTGTTTCCACATACCATGCGATAAATGGCCGGTAAGCAACTCATAAATAAGGTATAGCGGCCAAAATATATAACTTAGTATAAGCATGATGATAGAGTGGTTGTAATACCAGTTTATCATTAACGCGTATATACCCAATAACAGGTATAAAATACTCGATTCCCTTTTTTTCATATTATTTATTATTAGCGTAAGCGCAAAGTTTAAGTATTTATTTTTTTATACCAACATAATAAATTTTTTTAACGTTTTATACTTCAGCTTTCATACCTAAAAAAGCAATTTCAGCCCATTTAATATACTCAAAATACCTGTTGTTCCTGCATAAAAAGAAGAAGTTTTCCACATTAGGCTAAAAAAGCCCGTTTTTCCACATTTTTTGGGATAACTTTTATACATAATTATATACTACTTAATAACAATAAAGTATGTTTGTGAAAACAATTAATACCTAACACAGGTTAACTTTTTTAAAACAATTAAAAACTTATCATGGCAACACCTACAAGTGGCGGTATCACCGCCTATTCAGTAAAAACAAAAACCAAAAATGTACCCATGCTTGACCCTACAATTGATGTAAAATCAGGAAGGTACATTGCTACTGGTAAAGACAGTGCAGGTAACAAAATGGCCGCTATTATGAGCAAGGCTACCGCCGAAGGTCATATTAAAAGCGGTGCTGCAAAAAAAGGCAGTGGCTGGTAAATAACATTGTTACAGCAGACATGCCAGAACAAATTGAAGAGGCGGTAGCTTGCGTGCAAGCTACCGCCTCTTTTTTTCATCTCCATTTTTTAAACGGATGGGTTGATAAGCTGGAGTTATAATATTTCTCCTGACCGGTTACCTCAATGGTAACCCAGGGAGGTAATTCAAATTGTTCATCTTCGCGCTCCAATTCAATTTCGGCAACTATCAGCCCTTGGTTATCGCCTGAAAAAACATCTGCCTCCCATACCTTATTTTTATAATTAATGTTGTACCGTGTTTTTTCTATATGGGTTTTAACAAATAGGTTAAACAATTCAATGCCATCATTTACTGGTATTTCATATTCGTACTCGTTACGCCTGCTGCCGGATGCCGGTCCTTTAAAAGTAATATAAGCCCGCCCGGATGCTATTCTTAACCTGATTGTTTTACCGTTATCATTTACCAGGTAGCCTTGCTTAATGCGAGTACCTTCGGACTTGCTTAGTCGTTCCCATTGATTTTTATCAACTAAAAATTTTCTTTCAATTTCAATACCCATACCTGTTTGTTCGCGTTAAGTTATTTGAACAGTGTTTAAATGCCTTCTGTTGCACTTATTTATCTGTAATAAGGTTTTTACGCCCAATAAAAACAAAAATAGGCTAAATGGTTATATTGCGCGTACTAAAGTTTATAGTGCTAAATACTACCAATTGTAAAAAAATGTTAAATATGCTAATACAGGGTGGGCTATTGTTATTAATAGATATATTTAGCTGCGTTTTTAATTACCTTAAACCATAATGATGAATTTAAGAAAATTTACTTTCCTTCTACTCTTACTAATAGCGGCTTGTCTACACGCATTTTCGCAAACGGATACGGTAAGCGTGCAAACAATTATTGCAAAAACAGGAAAGTTTAACGCTGGGCGCCCGGTTGAAAAGGTTTACCTGCATTTTGATAAGCCTTATTATGCCGTTGGCGATACTATTTGGTTTAAGGCTTATGTAACCATTGATGTTCATCAACCATCGCTGGTAAGCAACGTGGTTTATGTTGATGTATTAAACAGTAAAGATTCACTGGTGAAAAAAATGAAATTGCCGGCAGTCGGCAGCATCGCACTGGGTGATATAATACTATATAAAACCTTTTTCAAACAAGGCAATTATCATATCAGGGCTTACACGAATTACATGCGTAATTTTGACCCCGCTTATTTTTTCAACAAAACAATAACTCTTGGTACCGGCATTGATAAAGATGTTTTCACTAATATTTCATTATCAGCGTCAGTTAAGAACAATAATACCAAAGTAGATGCTAGCATACATTACAGCACACCCGATGGCCGCGCCTATACAGCCAAAAGAGTAACCTGGAAAGTACAAAACAGTGATGACGAAACTCTGTTTAAGGGTAAGGTTACAACGGATAACATGGGCAATGCAACTATTAGTTTTACAACCAATAAAGCCGATGCAATAAATTCGGCTGTATTAATGACGGCCATTGAGCTTGATAGCAAAACGGTTAATCATTCATTTTCACTAAAACATGCTGCCTCGCCAATGGACGTTCAGTTTTTTCCTGAAGGGGGCGACCTGATAAATGGCATAAAATCGCAGGTTGCTTTTAAAGCCATAAAACCTGATGGATTAGGAATAGACGTTAAAGGGTCCATAATTGATAATGCCGGAGCAGTGGTTGCTACAATTACTACCCAACATTTGGGTATGGGCGTATTTAACCTGTTGCCGGAAGCGGGGAAAATTTATAAAGCCGCAATAACTTTTCCGGATGGTTCGCAAAACACTTATGAACTCCCAAAAGCAAAAAACGACGGGATGACATTGTCTGTTTCTAACGCCGATCCCGAAAAAATAGTTCTTACTTTTTCGGCGAGTGATGCTTTTTTCCTGGCTAATAAGTATAAAATGATCTCCGTTTTAGCGCAAAATGGGCAAGTAGTTTGTTATGGGGCCCAGAGCCCTTTAGTTAAAAAAGTCAATACGGTTTCAATTGCCAAAAGTAAAATAATAACCGGTACGGGCGTTACTAAATTTACGCTATTCGCTTCAAACGGCGAAGTTTTGGCCGAGCGGGTTATTTTTGTTCAACGTAATGACCTGTTAAATATTAACCTGCACACTGCAAAAACCTCTTATTCGCCCAGGCAAAAAGTAACCGTTGATGTTTTAGCAAAAATGGCAGACCAGCCATCCGAAGCTAATTTATCAGTAACCGTATTGGATGAAACGAATGTACCTTTTGATGAAAACGCAGAAACAACTATTTTAACTAACCTACTGCTTACATCTGATCTTAAAGGCTATATTGAAAAACCCAATTATTATTTTAATCATGCCAATGCCCAAACCAATGCAGACCTGGATGTTTTGATGCTCACGCAAGGCTATACCCGTTTTTCATATAAAGATGTATTGGCCAATAAAATTCCCCCTGTTAAGTATTTACCTGAAGATGGTATTGAGGTATCAGGTACACTGCGTACGAATCTGGCCATGCCCATACCCAACGGAATTGTTAACTTTAAAATTGACGAACACCATATCTCAAAACATACGTACACTAACGCAGCGGGCGAATTTAAGTTTTCAAAACTATCGTTTCCAGATTCGGTATACGCAGTTGTTGACGCGAAGGGAGATTATAATAGCGATAACCTGATGATCATTGTTAATGGTGATGAGTACCAGCAACCCACACCTAATTATGCGGCACCTGATGAAGTTGCCAATATTGACACCTCGTTGGCCGCCTACCTGAAAAACAACAAACAACAGTCGCTTAATTCGCACGTTCTTAAAGAGGTGGTTATCAATGAGGCAGCACGTGAACGAAAACCGCACCACGAAGATTATCCTTCGCTAATAGGGCTAAGCGGCATTTCAGACCAGGAAATTCCAAACGCGGCTTTAACCGGTTGTATAAATTTATTTGAGTGCTTAAAAACTATGGTTAACGCATTTGTATATGATGATGGCGATCTGTATGTAAGGAGGGGACACACTATCGGGGACAAATCAACCCCTGCGGCTGTTTATTATAATGGGTTGGCGGTTAATTATAATTTTTTATCCAGTTTAGGTCCTAACGACGTTGAATCAGTTGAAGTATTTACATCCGATGGGTATAGCGGCGTTAATAAAAATAGTGGCACTAATGGCATTATAGTAATAAATGGGAAGAAAGTAGTTAAAAAACCCAAAATGACCCGTGACCAGGTAAGTGCGTTGATAGCCTCTATGAGAAACAGCTCGAAGGGTTTTATGCCAATGGGTTATACTATGACCAGAGTTTTTTATAACCCTAAATATGATGTTTCAGGGAACGCGCCAATGGGTGGCGACCTGCGAACCACCATTTACTGGAACCCTAAAGTAGTGACCGATAAAAACGGCATGGCATCTTTTGATTATTTTAATGCAGATGGAAAGGGTACCTACCGGGCCATTATTGAAGGTATAGACAGTAAGGGTAACATAGGCCGCACCGTTTACCGGTATAAGGTTGAGTAAAAAACCCTATATTTAAGAAAGGAAGAAGGCAGTCTCAAAAGGACAGCCTTTTTTATGCAAGGTATTCTGCGCGCCTTATACGCAAACTTTTAAACAATGGTTGCGATGTTAATAATTTTTTTAACAAATTATTAAATTATTTATTTTATTTTTATACCCGATTAACTATTTGATTGACTAATTTATATGAGAAAACCCCTATTTTTTCTTATTCCTCTTATTTTGTTAGGAGTTTCGGCCTGTAAAAAATTCGATGTTACCTCATCATCAGCCTCAATAGTTACTGTTGATGACGCCGCCACCATGATCGCAGCTTCATTAACTTCCAATACAAATGGCTTTAACATTTTTTCATCCGAAGCAGCAACAACCTCACAAGGAGTGATGACTAACAGTACCGGATGCGGCATTACCCATTTAGACTCCATGTCGCATGTAAATCCGGCCGGTTCAAATACTGCTTTCAGTTATAAATATAAAATAAGCAATAAACTTAACTGTAATTCAAATAACGTATCCGATAATGTTACCAGCAGCCTTACTTTTGCCGGTAATTTTAACGGGGCCAATTTATCCGCTAGTAACATCGGCAGTTCCCTGCTTACCATCGCGGGCTTTTCACCAACATCATTAGTATATTCCATAACCGGCGAATTAAAAAGTACCGGTAGTTTTACGATAAAACCCGATTCAACTAAAAAAGGGACAATCGGTATTGATATTGTCATTAAAAGCCTGATCATTACCAAGGCAACCGCTACAACACCTTGTATTATCACATCAGGTTCGGGCACTGCAACCATAACGGGGAATTCGCCCAGGGGGGCATTTACCTTTACCGGCGCATTAACATTTAATGGTAGTAATGTGGCAACATTCACACTTGGCACCACCACATATACTGTTGACCTGTTAACAGGAGTCGTCACCAGGAAATGAAAATACTTTAATTTATAAAAATCCGGGTAGTTCTTATTATCCGGCTATTTGGGTTATACAGTGACTTAATAGCTGGCTTTTGGATGAAATTTCCAGAGCTTGACCTTATACTTCGGCTACTCTAAAAGGTTTTATATCAACCGATTCCCATATTTTTTGGGTAATATAGGGTTCGCTTTGCCTCCAGGCGTCTAATTCTTCTTCATTTTCAAATTGCACTATCATCGCCGAGCCTATCATTTTGCCATCTTCATTTAATATAGCGCCGCCCTTAATATAGTTACCTTTTTCCTTAAGTCTTGCGATATTATCCAAATGATGTGGCCTTACATTCATTCTGCGCGACAAGGCCCCTTCGTCGGTATAATCATACGCGGTTACAAGGTATTGGTCCATTGGTTAAAATTTAAATTTAACAATACACAAAGGTAAACAACCTGCCTCATTTTCTGTTTGTTAATTTGTTGATTATTTAACAATAATTAATGCCCATATTGAAACTAATACTGCAATATTTACAATATTTGCTGGTAGATAAAACCACACGTGAATGAAATACGGTTTGCCACAAAAATTTAATGATCTGTACAATAAGGAAGCCACATACGCTTACTTTTCGCCGGGACGTGTAAACCTTATCGGCGAGCATATTGATTATAATGGCGGGCTGGTTATGCCTTGTGCTATTACTTTTGGCACCTATCTGCTGTTAACCCCAAATGAAGATGGTATTTTTCGTTTCAGAAGTTTAAATTTCAATGATACGGCTAATATACCACTGCAAAACGGCTACCAAAAAATCGGAGACGGCTGGTCTAATTTTCCGTTGGGCATTATTGATCATTTTTCAAAAGACGGCCATCAATTAAAGGGATTGGATATGCTGTTTTACGGCGATATTCCGATTGGCGCAGGGTTGTCGTCGTCAGCGTCCATTGAGATGGTTACTGCTTTTGCCTTAAATGATATTTTTAATGCAGGGTATTCGCTGCTGGATTTGGTAAAAATTGGCAAAGCTGTAGAGAACAACTTTATTGGGATGAATTGCGGTATTATGGACCAATTCGCCGTAGCTTTTGGTGAAAAAAACAAGGCCATTGTATTGAATTGCGACACGCTTGATTACGAGATGGTAAACAGCAACCTGGGTAAGTATGTATTGGTTATTATTAACACCAATAAATCGCGCAAGCTGACAGAGTCAAAATATAACGAGCGTGTGCAGGAATGCCGGGTAGCGTTAAAGACGCTGCAAAAAGAATTAGACATTAATTATTTATGTGATATTGACGCTTTTACATTTAAGCAATACAAACATTTAATAACCGATGAAACCGTGCGTAAACGCGCCAAACACGTTATTGAAGAGAACGACCGGGTTAAATTAGCAGCAGATGCACTCGCCAATAATAACTTACCCGAGTTTGGGCGGTTAATGTATGCCTCGCACAATTCTTTACGCGACCTGTACGAGGTTAGCGGCCCCGAACTGGATACTATAGTGGAATATGCTAAAACTAACGCTGGCGTAGCCGGGGCGCGTATGACAGGCGCAGGATTTGGGGGCTGCGCCATAGCATTAGTTAAACAGGATGAATTTGAAAATTTCAGCCTGGAACTAAACACTTATTACACCGATAAAATTGGCTATGCCCCATCTGTTTATCAATCGTTAATAGGCAATGGAGTTGGGAGCGAGATGGTGAGTAGTGAATTGTGAGTGGTGAGTTGGCAGTTCAAGCGAATTTTAGTAAAATAACTCTACCAATGACTAATGACCATTGACCACCAATCATGCGTAAATTAAAACTTGACGAACTAAACCGCGCTACCCTAACCGAATTTAAGGCGCAGCAAAAGCTGCCGGTTGCGGTTGTGCTCGATAGCGTGCGCAGTATGCACAATATCGGTTCAATATTCCGTACAGCGGATGGTTTCGCTGTTGAGCAAATTTGCCTTTGCGGCATTACTGCACAGCCCCCGCACCGCGAAATTGAAAAAACAGCGTTAGGCGCAACGCAATCCGTTAACTGGATTTATTATGTTGACGCGGTGCAGGCGGTTAAAAAATTACGTGCCGATGGTTATGTAATAATTGCTATTGAACAAGCCGAAAACAGCACTATGCTTAACGAATTTGCTCCCGGAAAAAATGAAAAATATGCGTTGGTATTTGGCAATGAAGTAAATGGTGTAAGCGATGAGGTAATGAAATTGATTGATACCTGTATAGAAATACCGCAATTTGGCACCAAGCATTCTTTTAATATCGTGGTATCGGCAGGTATTGTTTTGTGGGATTTCTTTTCTAAATTGGCTATTGGTTCATAGATGATAGATCATGGTTCATGGTATTTGAACTGTTCTAAAATTGGCTATGAACTATGAACCATGAACTATGAACTATTTATGTCTCTCCTCCAAATTTCTGGCTATCGTTTCCAGGGTCAGGCCTTTTTCGCGCAAAAGC
>CAISKH010000026.1 GCA_903885865.1 uncultured Mucilaginibacter sp. | reverse complement strand
CTCTTCGGTACCCGCAAGTTTTGTAAAATAAGCATTAAAAAAATGTAGTTTATCGGGGAAGGCCCGGTACAGTTCTATCAGCCATGATAAATTGATATGGCCGCTTTTTATCATCGTATTGGTATCATAATTTCGCAGGTCGATGCCATAACAAACCTGGTTTTTTTGCGGCGGGTCCTCACTCATGCCCGGTATGCTCACGGGAGTAAATGAATACCGGTATTTCCCTTTTAATAAGGGATGGCCCATCTCCTGGAAAGGCACCAAAGTGCCCCGGCCCACACTTAAAGCTGTACCCTCAAACAAACACAAACTTGGATACAATAAAACCGACTGATCACCATTTAAATTAGGCGACGGGTTTACAGGCAGCCGATAGGTTGATGAATGGGTATAATTTGCAACCTTAACTATTTTTAATTTGCATTGAATATGGTTTTTTAACCAGCCTTCGCCGTTTATCATTTGCGCATATTCGGCAATGGTCATGCCATGCGTAATGGGTACAGGGTGCATACCAACAAACGAACGGTAAGCGGTATCTAATACCAACCCATCAACAGTATACCCGTTAGGGTTGGGCCTGTCTAATATCATTAGCTCTATGTTATTTTCGGCACAGGCCTCCATCACATAATGCAGGGTAGAGATGTAGGTATAAAAGCGGGCACCTACATCCTGTATATCAAATATAACGAGGTTAATATTTTCCATGTCGGCCGGTGTTGGTTTAAAATGTTTGCCGTAAAGCGATATTACGGGCAGGCCGGTTTTGGGGTCAACGCTATCATCAACTACAGCACCGTTACTTGCATTGCCCCTGAAACCATGTTCGGGCCCAAATATTTTTTTTATGGCTAGACCCAGCTTAAGCAGGCTATCAACACTCGCTATGTGGTGCCTGCCAATAACAGAAGTTTGATTAATAACCATCGCTATCTTTTTTCCATTCAGATAGCTTGCATATAGTTGCGTTTGGTCGGCGCCCGGAATTATGTTTTTTGCAACCCGGTGTTGTTCCTTTTTTAACAAATGGCGGGGTTTGCCATATATTGGAGCACCCATACCCTGCAGTAAAAAAACCATTACCGTTAATTTTAAAAATAATTTTATCCTCACCATACAACAGGTTCTTTCCTCAATTTAAAATATCATTTTACCCGGTAAAACCGCATATTTGCGAAGTTACAAAAAATAGGCGCCATTGAATTTCGCATACTTTATAGCGGGTCGGATAACATTCAGATCTAAACGTACTTTTTCAAAGCTGATTGTACGTATAGCTATTATTGGTATTATGCTCGGCCTTGGTGTAATGATCCTGTCATTGGCCGTTGTTAAAGGTTTTAAACAGGAAATAAGAGAAAAAGTAAGGGGTTTTGATGGCGACATCAGGGTAGTAAAATACGACCTTAATAGCTCGTACGAAAACTCCCCCTTTTTAAAGGATGATAATTTTGTAAGAAAAATACAAAACAACCGCCTCATGACCCACATAATGCCCTTTGCTACCAAGCCGGGCATTATTAAGGCGAATAATGAGATAGAAGGCGTAATGCTTAAAGGTGTTGATAAAACTTACGATTGGTCGTTTTTAAAAAACAATCTCGCAGCCGGTACAATAATTAATTTTTCAGACTCTGCCGAATCAAAAAGGCAGATAATGATATCAAAAATTATGGCCAACCGGCTAAAGCTTAAGGTCGGCGACAAACTGCTGATGTATTTTGTGCAGCCTTCATTAAAAAGGCGGCCATTTAAAGTAGTTGGAATTTTTGAAACCAGTATTGAAGATATTGATAAAACGTATGTTGTTGGCGACATCTCACTGATACAAAGATTAAACAATTGGGCCCCGGATGAAATTGGAGGTTACGAGCTCCGGGTGGCTAATTTTGATGAATTAAACACGGCGGCCGGTTTTGTTGATAGCAACTTACCCATCAAGCTTAAATCGGCCACAGTGGTTGAAAATTACCCGGTGATATTTGAATGGTTAAGTTTGTTAGATACCAACGCCCGTGTAATGCTTGTTTTAATGCTGATTGTAGCGGTAATTAATATGATATCGGCACTATTGATAATGATATTGGAACGCACCACCATGATAGGGATGCTAAAGGCTATGGGCGCAAGCAACGGGAGCATACAGAAAGTGTTTTTATATAATGCGTTCTATTTAATAAGCCTGGGGCTGGTGTTAGGCAACTTGTTTGGTTTGGGGCTCAGTTGGTTCCAGTTTAAAACTCATTTTTTTAAGCTCGACGCGGCATCTTATTATATGACATTTGTACCTATACAATCCAACTGGCTGGATGTGGTACTATTAAACGCCGGAACCATGCTTATTTGTTTGCTGGTACTTATTGTTCCGTCTATGCTGGTATCCAAAATTACGCCTGTAAAAGCTATCCGGTTTAAATAGTAATTTCATTTAAAATAAAAAACCGTTACTTAATATGTTAAGCAACGGCTGATATATGGGGTTATTAATCAGTTGCTAATTAGATCTGGTTAAATCTTAAGTGTATGATAATGAATCGCCGTCCATGCCTGTAATTCTAAAATTTAAGCCAATTAACGTATAATTATATACCCCGGCTAAATGTGTTTTTACAGGGAAACCCATTGTGGGGTAAGTGGCATCATTAAACGCGATATTATACTGATTTTCGCTAAAGCTTCCATAGCTTCCCGCGTGTATTTTTGAGGTATCGCCGGTAACGGCATACCCTGTACTTGTTGATAAAACCAGTTGTATAACAGCGCTGGCAGTATCATATTTTAATGTTGTTTCATTTTTGTGAATACGTGTAAACTTACCTTGAAAAGTACCTAAGGGATAAGGATAATTGCTTATATCATTACCGGGGTTCAGCCCATTTTTAACGCAGCCTGTAACCAATATCAATAATAAGGATAGTGGAAATAAATAAACAAGCTTATTTTTCATTGCAATTTTATTAATTCTGTTTAAAATTAACAATTTATAACATTGTAGTTTTACAATTATTTATATTTTTTTTGCTTCTTCCCAAAAAATATCCATTTCGGCAAGGCTCATATTATGTAACTGTTTGCCGCTTTCAGCAGCCTTATTTTCAAGGTATTGAAACCTTTTAATAAATTTACGATTTGTTTTTTCTAACGCATCTTCAGGGTTGATATTGATAAAACGCGCATAATTAATGAGCGAGAATAACAGGTCGCCAAATTCGCCTTCTGCCTTTTCATGATCAATCGTGCTTTCATCTTCGGCATTAAATTCATTTTTAAATTCCTGCAACTCTTCTTCAACTTTTGCCCAAACCTGGCTTTTTTCTTCCCAGTCAAACCCAACACCGCGTGCTTTTTCCTGTATGCGCGATGCTTTTACCAGGGCCGGTAACGATGTGGGCACTCCCCCTAAAACCGATTTATTACCCTCCTTTAATTTTATCTGTTCCCAATTACGTTTTACGTCAGCCTCGTTACTCACTTCAACATCGCCGTAAATATGCGGGTGCCGGTTAATGAGTTTTTCGGCTATACTGTTCAATACGTCGGTTATATTGAAATGGTTGCCTTCGGATGCTATTCTTGCGTAAAAAACCAGGTGAAGCATTATATCGCCCAATTCCTTTTTTATATCGGGCATATCGGCGCTTAAAATGGCATCCGACAGTTCGTATACCTCCTCAATTGTAAGGTGCCGCAGGCTTTCAAGGGTTTGCTTTTTATCCCATGGGCAGTTTATACGCAGGTCATCCATAATGGTGAGCAGGCGTTCAAATGCTGTAGCGGGAGTTGATGCAGGTGCTGGCGGAATTATGGGCATGTTGTTGATGTGCAAATGTGTTTTTGATGTTCAAATAGGCAGATGTGCAAATGTGCAAATTTTTTTATTGATGTATAAATACGGATTGAGAAACAAACAGGCATTTGCACATCTGCATATCCGCACATCTACTCATCTAACGGCTCTTAACATTTCGCGTTTGCCCGCCGCGCCGGGTATTTTTTGTATTTGCAGGCCCATGCCTTTTAACATACGCTTAAGACTACCGGTAATGGCATAAGTAACGAATACGCCGCCCGGTTTTAGAAATTTGAGCGCATGGCCTATTGATACTTCGCTCCACATTTCGGGCTGACGGGCTACGGCAAAGGCATCAAAATAAATTACATCAAATTGCTTTGGCGACTGGAAATTTAATAGTTTGCAGTTGGCTGTTTGCAGTGTGCAGTTGGTGTTTATTTCAACAGGGTTAAGTAGCGACGCGGTATAATTGTTGATGAATTCCTGCCATAAGGCTGATGATATATATTTATCATACCCTGTTTGGTTGATCATTTCGGCGCTTAATGGATGCGCTTCGATGCCAATATAGTTGAGTTGTATTTTTCGCTCCCCGCAAAACCCGGCACTCAGCAAAAAATTAAGCCCTGTACCAAAACCAACCTCTAATATCGATACCTCCTTTACCGGATTAGTGTCTGAAAAATAACTTAAACCCGAATTTATAAAAACGTGCCTGCTTTCCTGCAAGGCGCCATGCCGCGAATGGTAATTTTCGCCTACCTCAGGGTTATATATCGTGTTTGAGCCATCGGCTGTTGGGACTATTTTTAGTTCATGGTTCATGTCAGTTCATGGTTCATAGTTGATAGATCATGGTGGGTTTATTGCAAAATAAGTTAAATTGTTCTCCTAATATCCATGAACCATGAACCATGAACCATGAACCATGAACCATGAACCATGAACCATAAACCATAAACCATAAACCATAAACCATAAACCATGAACTATAAACCATACGCCATTATCTCCATCACTACTTCCCCCAGATCATAAACAGGAACCTTATCAATTTTACCTGCTATAATACTGGTAGCCGCTGCCGACCGGTAGCCTGCCGCGCAGTGTACTACAATTGGTTTATCGTCGGGGATCTCATGCAGGCGCTCACGTAATTCGGGCAGTGGTATAGTTAACGCGTGGCTAAATACTTTACCCGCGTTAATTTCGTGCCAATTCCGGGCATCAACTACGGTATAGTTTTCGGGATGATCTTTAAAATCATCAAGCGTAATATTTACTGATTGTACTACTGTGTTTACCGGTAATAAAAGGGCGGCTTTAATATTTTGCTCGTACCCAATTTTGGCAGCTTTTTTTATTACGGTATTCAATCCTTCATTAGTAGCCGCGATCAAATAAAATTGCTCTTCGGGCCATATTATCGAGCCCAGCCAGGTTTCAAATTTATCTCCGTCCTGCAGGTTAATAGCGCCTTTTATATGGTTGTTCCTGAAATCGGCATTAGGGCGGGTATCAATAATTGATATATCTTTTTCAAAAATTATGCGACCCTTTATCCTGGAAACCGCATCAATGCT
>CAISKH010000025.1 GCA_903885865.1 uncultured Mucilaginibacter sp. | reverse complement strand
TGGTTTGCAGCCCGTTTATTCATTTGCATAGTTTGGTGCAATTGGGCAAAGGCGTTGCCAAAATAGCTATTGGCGCACAAAATGCTCACCAGGCAGAATCGGGTGCTTATACAGGTGAAATTTCTGCTAAAATGATCAGATCCGTTGGTGCCGGATATGTTATTTTAGGTCACTCGGAGCGCCGCCAGTATTTTGGCGAAACCAATGAACTCTTAGCTAAAAAAACCGATACCGCTTTAGCTAATGACCTAATACCGATCTTCTGCATAGGCGAAACTTTGCATGAGCGTGAGGCCGGTGCGCATTTCGATATTATAAAAAGTCAGCTCGCAGAAGGTGTTTTCCATTTAAACGAAACCCAATTCAGTAAACTGGTTATCGCCTACGAGCCGGTTTGGGCCATAGGTACGGGCATAACCGCATCGTCTGCCCAGGCGCAGGAAATTCATCATTTTATACGTAAAGAAATAGCGGCGAGATACAGCCCCGCAATTGCTGAGGCTACCACTATTTTGTACGGTGGAAGCTGTAATCCTAAAAACGCGCCCGAATTATTCGCGCAGCACGATATTGATGGCGGACTGATCGGCGGCGCCTCCCTGAAGTCGCGCGATTTTGTGGATATCGTAAAGGTTTTTAATTGAGGGCATTTCTTTAGTATCGGAGGATATCGGTGTGAAACGTTTTATTAAAGTTATATTCCCTCCGTTAATTGTTTTTTGGGCGTTTGCTATATTCCTGAAATTCACCCCGTTTTTTCATCATGTTAATGGTTCGGATGAGATGGGTTCGGATTCTGTGTATGGCTTGATAAGTTTTTATAAGGTGTTTGCCCCGGGCCAGATACTAATAGCGGTACTTACCCAATGGTTAATTATAATGCCGTTATGGGATAGGATAATAACCAAACCAATATCAGCAATAATTATTTTACCGTTAATTGCCCTGGTTTGCCTGGGTTTTGCCTTTGGCATAGCATATGTTATATGGGATACAACAACAGGTATAAAACACCTGGAAAAAATATGCTTATTTATGACAGGAGTACAATTGTTTTATTGGATTGCTAACTTCTTATTATTATGTCTTATTGATTGGAAAGCATTCAGAAAAGCTGGCACCGCTAAACCCCCTAATCTCTAATCTCCAATCTCTATCCCCATGAACTACTACGAACTTCTTTTTACTACCATCACCACCGAAGATTACCAGCAGGACCTGCTGATCAACGCTTTGGGCGAGATTGGTTTTGATACATTTGAGGAGGTAGAGTTTGGGTTTAAAGCTTATATCCGGTCTGCTGATTTTGATGAAGTACTATTGCTGGAAACGTTATTGCCCTACCAGGAAATGTTTACTTTTAGTTATGATATAACCCTTATTCCGCAAAAAAACTGGAACGAGGTATGGGAAAGTAATTTTGAACCATTAATCATAGGCGGCCAGGTTTTTGTACGCGCCACCTTTCATGAACCCCGGCCCGAATTTAAATATGAAATTATTATAGACCCCAAAATGGCTTTTGGTACCGGCCACCATCAAACTACCGCCATGATGCTGCAACTGATGCTGGAGAATGAGTTTGCCGGAAAGAAAGTGTTGGATATGGGCTGCGGAACAGGTATACTGGCTATAATGGCTGCCAAATTAGGCGCCGCCGCAATAATCGCCATTGATTACGACCCACTATGTTATGAAAGCACTTTGGAGAACGCGCAGCTCAATCATATAGGCAATATTAAAGCTGTTTGCGGATCAAAAGAGGCTATTCCTGCCGAACAGTTTGATACCATACTGGCAAATATCAACCGCAATATTTTACTTGATCAGATGCCACGTTACAGCGAGGTTTTAAAGCCCGAAGGCGAAATATATTTCAGCGGGTTTTATG
>CAISKH010000024.1 GCA_903885865.1 uncultured Mucilaginibacter sp. | reverse complement strand
TTTTGCCATGACCAATGCCAGTCCGCTGGTATCACCCACCTTTTCTAACGAGCGTATGCTGGGTACCAACCCCATGTGCTACGCTTTCCCTGCAGGAAAATACCCGCCGGTTGTGGTTGATATGGCTACCTCGGCTGCCGCAAACGGCAAACTGGAGATAGCCCAGCGCCTGGGCAAACAGGTGCCCGAAGGATGGATACTGGACAAAGACGGCAATTTTACAACCGACCCCGACGGTGTAAAAAATGGCGGCTCGTTACTGCCGCTGGGCAGCGACCGCGACCATGGCAGCCATAAAGGTTTTGGGTTAAGCGCCACGGTTGATATTCTTTCGGCCGTATTATCGGGAGCGAATTATGGGCCATGGGTGCCGCCGTTCGTGGCTTTCCTGGAACCGGGCGATAACCCGGTGGGTAAAGGCATAGGCCATTTTTTAGGCGCTATGCGGGTAGATGGCTTCCGCCCGGTCGATGAGTTTAAGCACCATTTGGATAACTGGGTGGCGCGCTTTAAATCGGCATCGCGAATTGATCCCAGCCAAAAAGTGATCATTCCCGGCGAGCCGGAATATGAAGCCGAAATTGAACGGCGAAAAAATGGCATCCCAATAGTTGATGCGGTAGTGAAGGATTTGAATGAGTTGGCAGAGAAGTTAAATGTCAGCCCCCTAACCCCCTGAAGGGGGAACAAGAATAATAATTTCGAATATCGAATTTCTAATGTTGAAGTGTTTTTTACTTCATATAAAATATATAGCTTAGCATAATGAGACCTGCTCCATTTATCATTATTTGTTTAACAATAATCCCACTTTTAGTTAAAGCACAATTAAGTGATACTGGCCTGATCAGGAAATTAAGTATCAATAGTGTTTGCCTGTGTAAAACTACATTAGAAAGTTTAAAGCAATCCTATACAGATGTGAAAGAAGTGGACGTAGAGGAAATGGATTTGGCAAAGGGCTGTTATAGTCAAGATTCAAGATTTATTCCTGGTAAAGGATATGCTTCTGACAAACAACTTGGAATTGTATTTCAAAAAGATCCGCAATCTGATTATATCAGCAATATCAGATTAACAAAGCAATTTAAGGGGAATTTACCTAATGGAGTATATATCGATTTAAGCAAATTATTATTAAAGGATTTATTTAAGTTATACCCCGCTTTCAAAGATAAATGGGGTTCGCGGGGGTGCTCTGATTATTGGAATTTCTCTAATGACACTTTGTCTTTTTTTGTTAAGATAGATAAAACTAAGAAGCCGCAATTCCCAGTCGATGAAGCTTATTACGCAGATAAACCAATAGAAGCTGTGGATTTGGCAACATCATGTTATAGTTTTAAAGACGACAAAGCAGTGGTTGTGCTTGAAGATGATAATACTGACCCTGTTTTCTTTATTGATAGTATAAGAGTAAACAAACGCGTATTACAAAATTATGACCCGAATGAAATTGCCTCAATAACAGTTTATAAAAATGCTGATGCAATTAGGAAAATGGAATCGGCTACTAACGGGGTAATTTATATTGAAACTAAAAAATTTGCAAAACTTAAGTATTGGAAATTTTTTAAATCTAAGTCAGAAGAATACGCTAAAATAGTTACGTCTCCTGAAAACGATTCAAGCATTCAGTATATACTTAATAAAAAGATATTGAAAGTCAATTTTGAAGGTGATCTGGCAGCGATCGATGATAAAATATTCAAAGGGATACAAATCATAAGCAAACAACAATTAGCTCGTGATTATAATATACTCGACAAGGAATTCGGAGTGTTAATAAACTCAGATATACCGCCTAATTTGCACAACGAAAAAAAATAAATTTTAAAGCCAAACAAAAATCACTTCAACATTCGAAATTGGAAATTCAACATTCGATATTACAATACTCCACCTTCAGGGGGCCGGTGGCCGAAAAATCCGGTTCCACCTTATTTTATGTAGAAGATCGGCGGTGCTGTCAATGCTCATCCAAATAAAAACCGCCTTGCCTACAATATGGTCCTCGGGTACAAAACCCCAGTAACGCGAATCTTCCGAGTTATGGCGGTTATCGCCCATCATCCAGTAATAATTTAATTTAAAGGTATAGCTATCCGCTTTTTTACCATTAATGAGTATATCCCTGCCTATTACCTCAACCTTATTATTTTCGTACACGGCAATAGCGCGCCGGTATACAGGAAAGGTGCGGCTAACCAGTTTTACTGTCCAGCCTTTTTTGGGGAGGATGATAGGCCCCATATTATCAGCGTTCCATCTTAAAGCAGGGTCTTTCGGGAAAACATCCTGCTCATACACACCTCTTATCTGGTTGCTTTCATTTACCGCTACAATACCGGGCCGGCGTTTTAAAGCAGCTGCTGCCTGCCGGGTCATGAACACCTCATAATAGCCGAGCGTATATTGGTAACGTATCTCTATGCGCAGGTCCTTTATCACTTGCGGGTCTATCGGCGTATTGTTGGTGCGCACCATGTAGCCGGGCTTGCTGTAAATGGGGTTGGGTTCGGCTTTGCCGTTTATATATACCTGCGCGTCGATAATATTAAGCGTATCGCCGGGCGTTGCCTGGCAGCGTTTTATATAATTTTCGCGTTTATCAACCGGGCGGTAGTACGGCGAATCGGCATCCATCGGATAATTAAAAACCACCACGTCGCCTTTTTTTACTTCGCCGAAACCGGGCAGGCGGTAATAAGGTAACTGTATACCATCCCAGTAAGCCTTCGTATGTATAAACGGCATGGTATGGTGGGTAAAAGGGAAGGCTATAGGGGTAATAGGCGTGCGCGCGCCATAATTTACCTTGCTTACAAATAAATAATCGCCTATTAAAAACGTATTTTCCATTGACCCGCTGGGGATCACGTAAGCCTCAATAAAAAATATTCGGATAAGCGCGGCGGCAATTATGGCAAAAATAAACGCGTCAACCCACTCGCGCGCGGTACTCCTTTTCTTTTTTGTACGAGTTTTTTTCCGGAACAGCAAATTCATAGTGCATACGCAGCTTCAAGCCATTTTTATCATCTGCATATCTGCACATCTACCTATTTGCACATCAATTAATTCCCCTAAAGAGCCTGCTCCACCTTATTTTGCTGAAGAATGGCGCGTCATCATCCCAGCTCATCCAGATAAAAAGGGCTTTGCCTACAATATGGTCTTCGGGCACAAAACCCCAATAGCGCGAATCCAATGAATCATGACGATTATCGCCCATCATCCAATAATAATTCATTTTAAAGGTATAGCTATCGGTTTTTTTGCCGTTTATCAAAATATCTTTACCAATTTGCTCCAGGGTATTGTGTTCATAAACAGTGATGGCACGGCGG
>CAISKH010000023.1 GCA_903885865.1 uncultured Mucilaginibacter sp. | reverse complement strand
GCTGTAGTGATATTTTCTATGGGGATATGGCTATTTCCGTTTATTGGTTTACCGGCGCTTAATTTACCTTCGGATATATTCGCGCTGTTTATAGTTACCCTGGTTTGCGGGTGGTGCGCGGTGAGTTACTCTATTTGCGTGGGTGTTTTTGCAGAAACACAGGAACAAGCCAACGGGTTTGGCGCCGTATCAATCGTAATCCTGGCTTGTATTGGCGGCCTCATGGTACCAAGTTTCGCCATGCAGGGATTGGCTAAAACATTGTCCGATTTTTCGCCTATGCACTGGTGCCTGCAGGCTTACTATACCTTGTTTTTAGAAGGTGGTAAACTAAAAGATGTACTAAACAATATTGGCTCGTTGTTTATTATAACCCTTATTATTCAGTTCATAACTTATTTAGGGTTGAAAAGAAAAAATTTAATATAATTACCTGATGGAAAAAGAAGCATTAAAAGAACAGCTAAAATCGCAAATTATACAGTTTTTAAACCTGACCGACCTTACCCCGGCCGATATTAAAGATGATGAGCCGCTATTTGGCGATGGTTTAGGTTTGGATTCGATCGATTCGCTGGAGCTTATTGTGCTGCTTAAAAAGGAATACGGCATTGATATCCGCGATCCTAAAGAAGGGCGCAAGGCATTGGTTGATATTAATACCATGGCTGATTATATTGAAATAAACAGGAAGAAATAATTTATTATACCCCGTTGTCTCTACTTCACCAAAATAACATTGGCTACTTTCCGTTCCCCTTCATGGTCCCACTTTTTATTATCGGTAGGGTAATTAACCACGTGCGGTGTTTCGCGGCTGAGCCATAATGTTGTAGAGCCTCCGCCATCCAGGTTTATACCGTCTACAGCTTTCAGCCACTTCAATAATTTACCCAGTTCATGCATATCTAAACCTGCTGCGTTCTCATTTCGACCATCAATAGTAATTAATAACACCCTGTTGCGCGTAATAGCCACAGCCGTACGCGGGTGCCGTACCTTTACCATGCTTGTCGTATCTTCAATCAGCTTTTCCATAGCACCATGGTAAACAAGCAGCGGACCGGAGTCCATTATATCCCCTGTTAGTTTGTTTTCCCAATCGGCTGTACCATCCCATTTGGCAATACTGATCTTGCCTTTATTAAATACTATAGCGGCTTGCTGGTGGGTATCTCTGTTTCCTGTTTTATCTAATCGATTTGGGCTAATAACCTCGCCGTTAACCCTGATCATGTCAACGGCACCGCCATTTTTAACATCAAAAAAGCTTCCGTTGATGGCTGCAATAGGATTTGTTTCTTTCGCGAAATCGCTTACTGTTTTTAACAGCTGCTTTTCATAACCTATTGCAAAAGATATCGTTTTGCGGGGATTGATCTCCAGGATATTAATATTTTCATTGGCATTGAACAGGTTCTTTTTGAACCAATAATGTTTCCGCTGGATGCCCTTCGCTATTTTTTTGATTTCCCATTTGGTTTTAACAAAGGTGAGTGAATCTGTTTGGGCAACGGCGTTAAGAGTTAGAAGGAAGCCTGTAAGAAAGGTTAAAAGGAATTCTTTCATCAACTTATCATTTTCACCCATTCGTTCAAATCACCATCTGTAATATCACTTTGCTCTGACTTGTCGTAAATAGAAAACAGGTAAATAGTTGTTCGGGTTATTTGCACATGGGTTATGACACTGGCCCCTCCTGATTTTCCCTTACCTTTAGAAGCAATTGCAAGACGTATCTTATAGCAGTTATTTCCAATGGCTGTGCCTTGTTTGGGGTTTTGCTTTAGTAAGATGATTAACTGAGCAAACTCTTTTTTAAGCGAAGGGAATTTTTTGGTGAGGCGTTTAAGCTGCTTTTCAAATAGTGCAGTAAGTTCAATATTATAACTCATCCAACAATTGCTCAGCGGTTTTTAATTTTATTTTACCTTGCTTAGCTAAATTTACCTCGTCAACAGCCTGTTTGAACTCCTTTAAAAAACGAGCCTTAGTCGGACTAATTGTCTCCGTTTTTACAAATGGAAAGTTATGAAGAAGTTCCATTACAAAGAAATCCACGTGAAACTATCTTCAATAGACATTCAACCACAAAAGCTAGAGAGAGTCCAAGATCTATATAGTTCAAGATTGTGTTGTACTGTGAATTCGGGTCACTTAAAGGTAACTGTAATGCCAAGTTGACTGTTGAAAATATAATCAATAAGAATATTAAACTCTTGAATACCACATTTGATGTTATTGCAGAACATATCCTTCTGAATAAGTTTTTTGAACTGAATATACAGAGTGATTTCCCTTATAAATGCCATATCTCCTTTAAACTTGATTTTTCTTTGAGAGATTTCTTGAATATGTTCACAATTTTTGGTTATATCTTATTTTGAGTATAATTTTCCTATTTTACTCACATACTG
>CAISKH010000022.1 GCA_903885865.1 uncultured Mucilaginibacter sp. | reverse complement strand
CTGCCCAGCTCATCGATTCCATTACGGGTGAGGTAGAATGGTTTTTAGATGAAGCCGCTGCCGCCAACCTGGAAAATAATTAACATAATATTCCCTATACCGGAAAGACTTACCGGAACGCGGGCGATAACGATTTCGTATATTATGACATTTTGCCTTTAATTAATACTTCCACCAGGGCGGCGGCTTGGTGGGCCCGCGAAGGGAGCAATCCAAACATTTCAGGGGAGCAGCGACATATATGGTGTCACCGACCGGCGTCGGAAATTTCGACGTCCAATCAATAAACCAACGAGTTGACCTGGTTACCGGAATAAGATAGGAGCCCGCAGGTATCAATGTATTTGACCAAACAGGATAATTTGGTGTCGGTTTTATAACTCCAATTAGTAATTCGGGATCTATACGAAATACGGTATCAACATGCAATATACACGCTTCATCAAAATCTGATATGAACGGAACCGCGATACTGGCCCTGTTTATATATACCCTTTTTATCTGGATATTGGTAACACTTATATAACCAAAAACCGGCTCGGCGGGGTTGGTTATGCATTGTATATTACCATTGATCTGTGATGGCTGTGCATCAAAAATGGTACCCAATTGCTCTGTGTTCTTTTGTGTTTGCGACCAGAACTTAAAGGCATCTGCCGATAAGCCATACTGTTTAAGCAGCATGCTGTACCGGTAGTCAAGCTTATCGGAAGTGCTGTTAATATAGGCTAAAGGAGTTTGATAAATTACGTCACTGGCTAATTTCGCCGTCGACCCGAGTATCACATTAGTGGATGCGTCATGTCCCCAGCAATTGAGCGGTAATTTGTTGGCCGCCGTCCTGGGTATTATTTGGGCACCATTGGTCATATAAAATGATTCCAAAGGTGATATGAAATTCCAGTCTTCCGTAAATTCCCAACGGTAATAGCGGGTATTGTTGGCAGGGTTATGTGCATTAACATATATCATTATCTGCTGATCCAGGACAGTGGAACCAATACTGTCAATAGGCGGTGTATAAGTTGCGGAAACCAGGTCAGACAGGTAAACCTTTTTATCAGCGGTTATAATCCGCAACCGGTATTTTTTTGTACTATCGAGCCCTAAAGGGCCGGCTACATAACTACCAAGGCCTGCGTCTTTTAAAGCAGCAATATAACTCTGCCCGTCTTCAACAAAAATCTGCGCATATAATTCGGGGTTGGGCTTATCGGGTTTCAATAAACTGATTGTCCGGCTCAGTTTGATTATCGTTGAATCCGTACTGCCATTGGCGGTATTGATCACGCCCTCTACTACCAAATAGCTATTGGGTGAAGCAGTAACAGGTGGCTGATAAGGTACTTTACAACCCAATAAACCTGCTATTAATAAGGCATATACAAAAGTTTTCAATATTGTGTCGTTTATAATAGCAATAACAATTAATTATGGTGCAGGGGTGAGTGAGTTTTTAATATTTTGATAATGAAAAAAAATACAAAAAAAAAGCCTCTCCGGTTTATCGGAGAGGCTTTCTATTATAATAGTTTTTCTATTTAGAGTTTACGCTTAACTTCTACATTTTCATAGGCTTCCACTATGTCGCCTACTTCAATATTATTAAAGTTCAGGATGTTTAACCCGCACTCGTAATTAGCCGATACTTCTTTAACGTCGTCTTTAAAACGTTTTAATGATGCCAGTTCGCCGGTATATATAACCACCCCTTCGCGCACTACACGTATTTTACTGTTACGGGTAATTTTACCGTCAAGTACCATACAACCTGCAATGGTACCAACCTTGCTTATCTTAAAGGTTTCGCGTATCTCTACATTCGCAACAATTTTCTCCTCGAAAGTTGGCGCGAGCATTCCTTCCATAGCGGCTTTTATTTCGTTTATCGCATCGTAGATGATGGAGTAAAGCCTGATATCAATTTGTTCGGCTTCTGCCAGTTTACGCGCGCCTGCCGATGGGCGTACCTGGAAACCAATAATTATCGCGTCGGATGCCGAAGCAAGCAATACGTCCGATTCTGAAATCTGCCCTACGGCTTTTGATATGATATTTACCTGTATCTGCTCTGTTGTAAGTTTGAGTAACGAATCGGATAAGGCTTCAATTGAACCGTCCACATCGCCTTTAACAATAATATTCAGTTCCTTAAAGTTACCTACTGCCAAACGGCGGCCAATTTCATCAAGTGTAATGTGTTTTTGTGTGCGCAAGCCTTGTTCGCGCTGCAATTGAAGGCGTTTGTTGGCTATTTCGCGTGCTTCAACCTCTGTTTCCAGCACGTTAAATTTATCGCCCGCTGTTGGCGCACCCTGCATACCCAATACCTGTACCGGTGTTGACGGCCCCGCCGCTTCAACCCGCTGGCCGCGCTCGTTGGTCAACGCTTTTACACGGCCGCTATAACAGCCTGCCAATATAGGGTCGCCCACTTTTAATGTGCCTGCCTGTACCAGTATGGTAGTAACAATGCCGCGGCCCTTGTCTAAAGCGGCTTCAATAACCGTACCTACAGCACGTTTGTTGGGGTTAGCTTTCAGCTCTAATAATTCGGCCTCGAGCAATATTTTTTCTAACAGCAACTCAACGTTCAAACCTGTCTTGGCTGATATTTCCTGCGCCTGGTATTTTCCGCCCCATTCTTCAACCAAAATATTCATGGCCGATAGTTGTTCGCGTATCTTATCGGCGTTAGCGCCCGGGCGGTCAATTTTATTAAATGCGAATATAATAGGCGCGCCCGCAGCCTGCGCGTGGTTTATGGCCTCGCGGGTTTGTGGCATCACACTATCGTCAGCAGCTATTACAATAATTACAATGTCAGTTACCTGGGCACCCCTTGCACGCATGGCGGTAAACGCCTCGTGGCCCGGTGTATCCAGGAATGTTATTTTTCCTTTATTATCAGGCAATGTTACTTCGTAAGCACCAATGTGCTGGGTAATACCGCCGGCTTCGCCGCCTATGACGTTTGTTTTACGTATAAAGTCAAGCAATGATGTTTTACCGTGGTCAACGTGGCCCATTATGGTCACTATCGGCGCGCGCGGAACCAGGTCTTCCGGATCATCCGGCTGGTCAA
Source organism: uncultured Mucilaginibacter sp. (assembly GCA_903885865.1). Lineage (GTDB taxonomy): Bacteria > Bacteroidota > Bacteroidia > Sphingobacteriales > Sphingobacteriaceae > Mucilaginibacter. The sequence continues at coordinate 1,257 of CAISKH010000022.1, read as the reverse complement.
GGTTAGCTTCTTCGTCCTGTGGTTTTACAAATTCAACCTGGTAGCCAAATTCATCAGCAACAATGCTTAATGTTTCTGCATCAAGCCGTTGGTTGATGGAAACAAACATACCCAAACTCATACAGGTTGAGATGATCTGCGTTACCGGAACATCCATCATTATGGCTAACTCGTTAGCTGTAACAAACTCAGTAACCTTTAATACCTTTGATTGAAGCTCTTGCTCCATTGCCAGTTCGTCTGCATTTGCCGCTACATCATCCCTTTTTTGACGGCGAAATTTCGCACGCTGCGCAAACTTACCCGATTTACCTGCCCCGCTTAAACGGGCAAGTGTGGCTTTTATCTGGTCTTGTATGTCTTTTTCTGAAGGTTCTTCTTTAGGGCCCGTATTTACCGGGGCATTACGGCTTCCGGCACCCGAACGATTATTATTACCCTGGTAACCGCTCCCTGTACTATTTGGCCTGTTCCTGAAATCGGGGCGGTTCGCATTGTTTGTACCCTGCGTATTCGGTGTGCCGCCGGCGGCCGGGGTAGTTCCCTGCTGCTGGTTAGTATTTCCACCCTGCCCGGGGCCCTGGTTATCTTTGCGTTTCCTTTTGCGTTTATGATCGGCATTGGTATTTGAAGATGAAGCTACCGGATTGCGTTTGGGTGCATTGGCGGGTAAGTTTATCCTTCCCACAACATTCGGACCGCTTAAGCGGTCTGCTTTTGCCCTGATCACTTCAGTGTCTGGCTCTTCTTCGCTAACTTCTTCTGATTTTTCCGCAGCGGGTATTTTTACTTCTTCTTTTGGTTTTTCGGTTACCGCCTCTTTTTTTATTTCGGCCGCCGGTTCAGGTGCTTTTATTTCTTCTTTTGGCTCCGCTTTTAATGCAACCGGCTCCTGTTTAACAACTTCCTTTTCAACCGGTTTCGCGTGTAAGTTATTCAGGTCTATTTTCCCTACAACCTTTACACCGGGAAGCGTGTCGTCGCCATTATTTTCCACCTTTGGAAGCTCCGGAACAACCGGTGGTTTCGGCTTTTCAACGGGGGCAGCATAATTGCCTGCATTTTTTATCAGGATCTCTTCATTCTCAAAATCGCCGCGCGAACGGTGTCCTTCAGTCGGTTTTTCGGGAACAAAGCCGGTTTCTTCTTTACGTATCTTTCCGATACTGATCTGCTTGGCTTCTTCCTTAATACTTTTATCAACAGCATACTCCTTTAACAATGCATCGTACATATCACCATTCAGCTTTGCCATGG
>CAISKH010000021.1 GCA_903885865.1 uncultured Mucilaginibacter sp. | reverse complement strand
GAATGACCTGCCCGAATCTATCCGCAGCATTGTAAAAGGGGGTGGTTCATTAACCGCCTTGCCGATCATTGAAACACAGGCGGGCGACGTATCGGCCTATATCCCAACCAACGTAATTTCTATTACCGACGGACAGATATTTTTGGAATCGAATTTGTTTAATGCAGGTGTTCGTCCGGCTATTAACGTGGGTATTTCGGTATCGCGTGTGGGGGGTAACGCGCAGATCAAATCGATGAAGAAAGTAGCCGGTACCTTAAAACTCGACCAGGCGCAGTACCGCGAGTTGGAAGCATTCTCAAAGTTTGGTTCAGACCTTGATGCGTCAACCAAAAATGTACTGGATAAAGGTGCACGTAATGTGGAGATATTAAAACAGGGACAGTATTCGCCGGTAACGGTTGAAAAACAGGTGGCCATTATATACCTGGGTACAAAAAACCTGATGCGTAATGTGCCAATTAACAGGGTTAGAGAATTTGAAAGCGAATTTACAAGCCAGTTAGAAATGCGTCACCCTGAAACCCTTGCAGCCTTAAAAGCAGGCAAGTTTGACGATCAGCTAACAGGTGTACTGGAAACAGTGGCTAAAGAGCTTTCAGCGAATTATAATTAGTAGTAAGCAGTCTTAAGTCTTTAGTTCTGAGTCAACAGACTTTGGACTTTGGACTAAAGACTAAAGGCTCAACAAAAAATGGCTAATTTAAAAGAAGTAAGAAACCGTATAACGTCAGTTACGTCAACGCAGCAGATCACGAAGGCCATGAAAATGGTTTCGGCAGCTAAATTGAAACGTGCCACTAATGCTATTGTGCAGTTGCGCCCGTATGCAAATAAGCTGAAGGAACTGTTATCAAACTTGTCGGCAAGTTTAGAGGATGGGTCATCGCCTTTTTTACAACAACGCGAACCGGTGCGTGTATTGGTTGTGGCGGTATCATCAAGCCGCGGACTAGCCGGTGCTTTTAACGCCAACGTTATTAAAACCGTTAATAACCTGATCGCCGAAAAATACAGCGAACAATTGAAAGCAGGCAATGTTTCTATAGTTGCCATAGGTAAAAAAGCGCAGGAATATTACCAGCGTCGCAAATACAATGTTATTGGCAATAACACCGAACTGTATAATAACCTCAACTTCGCCAACGCTTCCCTGATAACCGAAAGCATTATGGAAGGCTTTTTAAAATGCGAGTATGACCGTGTTGAAATAGTTTATAACCATTTCAGGAACGCGGCGGTACAGTTTCTGTTTACCGAGCAATTACTGCCGGTGCCAAAAACAGAAAACAAAGAAATTAAAGACCCAAAGGAACAGGTTAAAACCACCCAGGTTGATTATATCCTCGAACCTTCGCAGGAAGAAATAGTTGCCGAATTGATACCAAAAAACATCAAGATCCAACTATACCGCGCGGTATTGGATTCGGTAGCATCCGAACATGGCGCGCGCATGACGGCAATGGATAAGGCGACCGAAAATGCAGGCGACCTATTGAAAGCATTAAAACTTTCGTACAACCAGGCCCGCCAGGCAGCCATCACCACCGAGCTTACCGAAATAGTAAGCGGCGCGGCGGCGTTGTCATCAAATTAAGCCCCCTCTAAATCTCCCCCGGTAGGGGAGACTTTATATTTTTCTTAAAAAAATAATATTTGTTTTAAGGTAAATACCTATAAATAAATTTGAGGAAGAAGATTTTAATTTCTACTACTGATGACCTGTGCTATGGAAAGTCTCCCCTACCGGGGGAGATTTAGAGGGGGCCGAGTGTTTATATCAAATCAAACCCAATATCTTTCCTAAAATAGCAGCCATCATAATAAATACGGCTGGCATCGGCAGTAGCTTGTTGCAGTGCGTCAAACAGCGTATCCTGTAATGAAGTGATGGCTAACACGCGCCCCCCTGTTGCCAATATATCCTCACCTTTTTGTGTTGTGCCGGCCTGAAAGACGTGCGAGCCGCGAACGTTCTCCATGCCGCTTATGGCTCTATTCTTTAAATATTCGCCAGGATAGCCACCCGCAACGCAAACTACAGTAGCTGCTATTTTATTTGATACAATAAGCTCTTTTTCATCCAGGTTACCTTCGGCTACGCCTAACAGCAGTTCAACAAAATCAGATTCTATACGTGGCAGAACACTTTCTGTTTCGGGGTCGCCCATGCGACAGTTGTATTCTATAATGTAGGGGTCGCCATGGCAATTCATCAGTCCGATGAAAATGAAACCTTTGTAAGGAATATTCTCTTTTTTTAATCCTTCAACGGTTGGTATGATGATGCGGTCCTCAACCTTTTTAATAAACGCCGCGTCAGCAAACGGAACCGGCGAAACCGAACCCATGCCGCCGGTATTTAAACCGGTATCGCCCTCGCGAATGCGCTTATAGTCTTTTGCCGATGGTAGTATTTTATAATTATTGCCATCTGTAAGCACAAATACCGAAAGTTCAATCCCCTGCAAAAATTGCTCAACCACCACCTTCGAGCTTGCATCGCCAAATTTGGAATGGGTAAGCATTTCTATAAGTTCTTGTTGTGCTTCCTGTAAAGTAAGGCATATCAATACACCTTTCCCCGCAGCAAGGCCATCAGCTTTTAACACTACAGGCAAACCCATCGTTGCCAAATATTCAAAACCCTCCTGTAAAGTTTCGCGGGTAAAAGTTTTTGACGCAGCGGCAGGAATATGATGCCTTGCCATAAATTGTTTCGAAAAATCCTTGCTGCCCTCTAACTGCGCGCCTTCGCGTTGCGGACCGATAACAGGGATGCTTTTCAACTGTTCATCGGCCAGGAAAAAATCATGAACACCTTTAACCAGCGGCTCCTCGGGACCAACCAGCACCATATTAATGTTATTGCTTAACACACATTGTTTAATACCCTCGAAATCATTTACAGCTATGTTTACATTAGTGCCGTACCGGCCCGTACCCGCGTTGCCGGGTGCTATAAAAAGTCGACTGCATTTGGGGCTTTGGGATAATTTCCAGGCGAAGGCGCTTTCCCTTCCGCCTGAGCCGAGTATCAGGATATTCATGCGCCAAAGATAGGATTTTTTGATGTGCAGATGTGCAAATATGCAAATGTGCAGATTATTAGAATAGTTAAATATGATCATATAATGGAGTAGCCAAATTATTCAATTTAACTGCATTTGCATATCTGCACATCCGCATATTTGCACATTAAATCCTATCTTTGCCTGTCATAATGGCTTTATAATTGCTATGGCGCAATTATTGAGTTTATGGCTTCATATCAAACTGAAATATGTTAAATTTTATAAGTAAGCTTTTCGGAAGCAAATCGGAACGTGACGTAAAGGCGCTATTGCCTTTGGTTGAAAAAGTAAAGGCAGAGTTTGCCAAGCTTGATCAGATCAGCAATGACGAGCTAAGGGCCAGGACCATAGATTTTAAGGAAACCATAAAACAGGGGTTGATTAAAATTGATGAAGAAATTCAAGCAATCAAAGATAAAACAGAGAATAACCTTGACCTGGACGTACAGGAAAAAGTGGCGCTATATACGCAGCTGGATAAGCTGCAAAAAGACCGCGATAAGGAGCTGGAAGTAATATTATTAACCTTGCTCCCCGAGGCTTTTGCCGTAGTGAAGGAAACTGCCCGCAGGTTTAAAAATAACCCGACGATTGAGGTTACTGCTACCGAATTCGACCGCAATTTGGCGGCGCATAAGCAAAATGTAGTTATTAAAGGCGATAAAGCCATCCACCATAATAAATGGCTGGCCGCAGGTAACGAAGTTACCTGGGATATGGTGCATTATGATGTGCAGTTGATAGGCGGTGTTGTATTGCACGAAGGAAAAATAGCCGAAATGGCAACAGGCGAAGGTAAAACATTGGTAGCTACGCTGCCTGCTTACCTGAATGCTTTAGCCGGCCAGGGG
>CAISKH010000020.1 GCA_903885865.1 uncultured Mucilaginibacter sp. | reverse complement strand
GTTTATTTCGGGCCATACCGCATACCATTTATTCAGCTAAAAAATCATATTCTTAACCATAAAAAAGAGTTTACACTGCCATCGGGCGAAATAGCAGTAATTCCCGAAAAATGGTTTTCAGAATATGGCAACCTGCTGCATTTCAGCGAAGGCGGCAACCAGCTTAAACTGCGCAGGCACCATATAGGCCTGGTTAATGACCTGGCTACAGGTGAAATGGCCGAAGTTTCCATGAGCCGCAAGCTGCAAAAGCTAACCGATTTTGAGCAACTGGAAGAAATACCCATGCCACAAAGCTTTAAGGGCCATTTAAGGCATTATCAAAAGGCGGGGTATAACTGGTTCCACTTTCTTAAAAACTTTCATTTTGGGGGCTGTTTGGCTGATGATATGGGCCTGGGCAAAACCATACAAACACTCGCCCTGTTACAAAAACATAAAGAGGACGCAGAAGCCAGTGATAGCAAAAGCACATCGCTGGTAATTATGCCTACCTCGCTCATTTATAACTGGCTAAATGAGGCTAAAAAGTTTACGCCAAAACTGCGGCTAATGGTACATACCGGCACGTTCCGCTATAAATCGCCCGAAGTTTTTGCCAACTATGATGTTGTAATTACCACCTATGGCATCACCAGGATAGATATCGACCTGCTCCAATCGTACTTTTTTGATTATGTTATTTTGGATGAAAGTCAGAATATAAAAAACCCTTCATCAAAATCTTATCACTCGGTTAAGCAGTTAAAATCGCGTTTTAAATTGATATTGAGCGGTACACCTGTTGAAAACTCGGTAAATGACCTGTGGACGCAAATGTCGTTTATTAACCCGGGGCTGCTGGGTACGCAACAATATTTTCAAAATGAATTTGTAACGCCCATTGAAAAGAAAAAAGATGAAGAAAAAGCCCGCAAGCTGCAGGCCCTTATAAAACCCTTTGTTTTGCGCCGCACCAAAGAACAGGTGGCAACCGAGTTGCCGCCAAAAACAGAGAATTTGTTTTATTGCCAGATGAGTGACGACCAGGCATCGGTATACGAAAAGGTAAAATCAGAATACCGTAACGAGCTGTTAAAAAGTTTGGAAGACGGCACCTTTGCCAAAACGCAGATACAGGTTTTGCAGGGATTGACCAAGCTTCGCCAAATAGCTAACCACCCTTACATGATAGACCAGGATTATGAAGGCGATTCGGGCAAGTTTGAAAACGTAACGCATACCTTAAACACCGTGCTTGATGGTGGGCATAAAGTACTCATATTTTCGCAGTTTGTAAAACAACTGAATATTTACCGTGAGCATTTTGATGAACATCATATCGCCTACGTTTATTTAGACGGCAGCACACAAAAACGCGGCGATGTGGTAAAACAATTCCAGGAAGATGAGAAAACAAGAGTGTTTTTGATCTCGATAAAAGCCGGCGGCGTGGGCCTTAACTTAACCGAGGCCGACTATGTGTTTATTCTCGACCCCTGGTGGAACCCTGCCGTTGAGCAACAGGCTATCGACCGAACGCATCGTATAGGGCAAACCAAAAATGTATTTATTTATAAATTCATCACCAAGGATACAGTTGAGGAGAAAATACTTGCCCTGCAACAGCGTAAACTAAGTGTGGCGCGGGCATTGATCACTACAGAAGAAAGTTTCATCAAATCGCTTTCGGCCGATGATATTAAGGAGATTTTGAGGTAGGGCTTGCATAACGTTTTCATGTTAAATAATACTATGAACAGCAAACACATTTTATTAACCGGCGGCACCGGTTTTATAGGCAGCAAGCTCACCCGGCTCTTACTAGACAAAGGCTATACCGTAAGTCATTTAAGCCGTAAGCCTGGCAATGATGCAAGGGTAAAAACTTATTTGTGGAATGTTAGCAAAGAACAAATAGATGAGCGCTGTATTGATGGGGTTGCTATCATAGTGCATTTGGCCGGGGCAGACATTGGTGGTAAACGCTGGACAAAACAACGCAAAAAGGAGATAATTGCGAGCCGAACAAAATCTATCGCACTAATTTATGAATTGCTAAAAAAGAAAAAGCATAATGTTAATTCAGTAATTTCTGCGTCGGCCACCGGTTATTATGGCGATTGTGGCGATGAATTTGCCACAGAAGAGAGTGTTCATGGCAATGATTTTTTAAGTAACTGCTGCGAGCAATGGGAACAAATGGTTGACGAAGGCCGATTATTGGGTTTGCGGGTATTAAAATTTCGCACGGGGGTTATACTTGCTGCAAATGGTGGGGCATTAAAAAAAATAGCTTTGCCTATTAAATATAGCATGGGTTCACCGTTAGGCAGTGGCAAGCAATGGATACCCTGGATACATGAGCAGGATGCTATTAATATGTACCTGTTCGGGATAGAAAATGAAAATTTAAACGGCGTTTATAATATGGTGGCCCCTAACGCTGTAACTAATGAGAAGCTAACGTACGCCATTGCCAAGCAATTGCAAAGACCATTATGGCTGCCTAATGTGCCTGTATTTATTTTAAAATTGCTGTTGGGCGAAATGAGCGACATTGTATTGACCAGCACAAAAGCATCGGCAAAGAAAATTCAGCAGGTGGGGTTTACCTTTAAATATACTGAAATTGATGGTGCACTTAAAGAAATTTATAGCCCTTGAGCTGTGGCTTTGGGCAATGCATTAATAAAAAATACCAAAATCACGGTTCAAACAAGTTAGTTAATTTACGGCGAAACGGCAACAACCTGTATATCATACCTGATACAGCTATTAGCTGTAATTGTTGTATGAACATTTTTTCCATAGGCCAGTGATGACGGTATTAAAACGGTCATTAATGTTCCCGCGGTAGCATATTTCTTTAAAGCGATCTGCATGCCCGGTGTAAGATCGGGTATATCTATTGCGGCACCGCCACCGGTGTTATACTGATCGGCAAGGGCAAGGTTAAGCAGTGCAACTGTAAAAGTAGCGGTAACCGTACTGCTATCTGTTATTGCCACTGTGCCTGTTCCGGGCGTACTTATTGAATACCATATACCTGACGGGTCCGGTTTCATGCTGCTGGATAAACCGTTTGCTGCGATATAGTTTTTTATTACGCTCTGATCGTAAACATTCTGGTTATCTATTATATGAATATAATAGTCAAGGCATTGGTTACCTGCTATCCTGCTATTATTAACCTGACTACTGCCCGAACCGGTTCCGCTAACACCATAAGCCAGGTGTGAAGGGATAAGCAAACGCGCAATACCCCCCCTGTGATTCAGTATATTATGAACAGCTAATTGTAACCCATAGGGAAAGCCTTTTGCCTGAATATGCCCGGTAAAATCTTCATAATGATTTGTTATAGTATCGGCTGATATGTATTTTCCGTCAAAACTACTCAGGGTATATACCATTGAGATACTATCGGTATATTGTACAACGCTACCTGTTCCGGGTGTAGCAATTTTATAATAAACGCCCGAAGTGTCGCGTACCATACCAGTTATTCCGTTGGCTTTGATATATGCTGTAATTTGATCATCATCATATTGGATGATATTCGGATCGTATTTGTCTTTTCTGCAGGAAACTAAAACTATGGCAGTAAAAAATAAAAAAGTAAAAAAAATTGTTTGTTTCATTTGTAATTATTGTTTCGTGGCTCTCAGTGTTTTAAATATGAACTTCTGAGAGCGCTTTGCCTTTTCAGTAGTTGTATAGTTTGTTAGTTGGTTATATCATATAGTTGTATATCAAAATCAAGCACCGCGTTGGGCGGCAACCCATTTGTTAAGCCGAATGACATCCCTAATTGTGGTTGCGCATTTGGCCCATATGCATATCGCGATGGTATAAGCAGGCGTACAATCCCGCCTTTTTTAATTTCAGGAATACCTAACTGCCATCCTTTTATTACCTGCGATAATACAAATGAAGGGTGAAAATCATTTGTTTCTGTAAATAGCTGCCCTGTTTTTAAAATCCTCCCTGTATCGCCAACCGTTACCGATGTTGAATTTGTAAATAAAGCATTACCACTTCCGGGTTGTTTTATTATGTAATAAACACCTGCTGTATCAATTACTTTTTTTGCATTTAACCCAGGGTTCGCGTTTAAATAATCGGTAATTACCTTATCGTCAATAGCTGCCTGCGCCTTATATGCGGCTAAACCCGTATCTGACGATTTTATACAAGCACTTAAACAAACGTATAAAAGCAATATAATTAATGCCGCCTTATTCATTACATTTCCAAAAGGCAAATTTATTCTTTTATAATTCAAAAACGGCAGCTTAACATTTTTTAACATTTAATAATAGTTGCCGGTATCCCGGTTTTACTATTTATTGGTCTTTATCAATGGGTTTGGGATTATAATTAAGCGTTAACTGGTTTATTTTTTTAAGCATATCAGTTAAATATTGTTTATCAGCTTCGCTGATATGCGCGTTTAAGTAATTATTAAACTGTTTTACAACCGCCCGGGCCTGGTGCCTTTTTTCTTTTCCCAGTGGCGTTAAATATATTTTAACCGACCGCTTATCGCCCTGGTTTGATTCGCGATAGATAAGGCCCGACTTTTCCAGCTGGTTCAGCATACGTGAAAGGCTGGTTGATTTAAGCCCCAGCAAAGCAGCCGCCTGCGAAACCGTTGTGCCTTCCTCTTCGTCGATATTGATGAGCAAATAACCTATTGATTGGGTAATGCCAAAATCAGTAACCAGGGCATTATACCGGTTAGCAACGGTTTGCCAAACTACTTTTAAAAAATAATCAATG
>CAISKH010000019.1 GCA_903885865.1 uncultured Mucilaginibacter sp. | reverse complement strand
TGCATCCGTAATGAAAAGGATACTTATCACCATTTTTGTTATTCTTTTTTGTTGTTCGTTTACTGTATTGGGGCAAAGTTCGGGGCATAACAGCCTGGCAGGTATTATGGGGGCTATAGATAGCCTGCATAAGCGGCAACCTGCCGAAAAGCTATACCTACACATGGACAAACCCTACTATGCCATTGGCGATACCATGCGCTTTAAGGCTTATTTGCTGGATGAAAACTTATTCGGCTCATTAAACAGCGGGATATTATATGTAGAGCTGATAGATAGCACCAAAGTTTTTAAGCGCGAAACTATTATATTAAAAGAGGGTATTACCTGGGGGGACATCATCATCAAAAAAAGCTGGCACCCCGGCAATTATACCCTGCGCGCCTTTACCAACTGGATGCGCAACCTCGGAACGGCCCACTTTTTTACCCGGCAGATAACCGTTGTTTCAACCGATACCCGGTACTGGCTGGTAAACAGCCGGCCAACGGTCGATAAGGATAAAAAGGTAAACGTGGCGCTGCAATTCAGCGACCTCGCGCATAAAGCCATTAACGCGAAGGAATTGCAGGTGAGTGTGCTGGATGGAAAAATACCGTTATCAAAAAATTCGATGCATACGGATGCATTGGGCAAATTAAACATTGGCTTTACCCTGCCCGAAAAGAAACCCGACCAGCAGTTTTTTGTGGTGGCCGAAGAGATAATCCCCAAAGGTAATAACCGCAAAATAGTTATACCCATACAACTAAATCGCCCCGAAAATACCGATGTACAGTTTATGCCCGAAGGCGGCAGCTTAATTAATGGCATGTTTTGCCGTGTGGGTTTTAAAGCTATTGGCGAGGATGGTATGGGTGTGCCGGTATCAGGCAAGATTGTTGATAGCAAACAGCAGCAGGTGGCTGTGTTCAAATCGGGCTATAAGGGGATTGGCAGCTTTGAGTTTACTCCTGTAATCGCCGAAACCTATACGGCGTTGGTCACATTGGCCGACAGCAGTGTAAAAAGTTACCCCCTTCCCGCAACAAATTCGTCGGGCATAGCTTTGAGGGTTGAGGCATTGGGTAAGGACTCGCTGCAGGTAACCGTAAAATCCACAGCTGATTTAAGCGGAACTTATTATTTGGTTGGTCAATCAAGGGACAAGGTTTTGTTCGGGACAACCGTTCCGCACTCAACTATAGGGTTTCATAAAAAACTGGCAAAAAATATATTTCCGACGGGCATTGTTAAATGGGTGCTATTTGATGGCAATAACAAGCCCATAAGCCAGCGCATGAGCTTCATTGACCATGACGACAGGTTGAACATCAGCCTAACCACCGATAAAAACAGCTATGGCCTGCGCAGCGGAATAGCGGCAAAATTAGCCGTTACCGACGCAGCTGGCAACCCCGTACAGGCCAGTTTCTCGCTGGCCGTAACCGATGACAGCCAGGTGCGCACATTTGATGACGATGCCGACAATATAGCCAGTCATATGCTGCTAAACCCCGACCTGAAAGGTAATATTGAAGAACCCGGCTATTATTTTAACAAGGACCATACCGACAGGTTAATAGCCCTTGATAACTTGCTGATCACCCAGGGCTGGGCAGATTACGACTGGAAAAAGGCCTTTGACCCGGCCACCAGGCCGGCCTTTGAGGCTGAGCCAAAATTCGCGGTAAACGGGCGGCTTACGGGAGGGGCAAGTAATTCGGATGTAATGCTTATTTCAACCAGGCCGGAGATATTACTGAATACACAAACCGATAAAGAAGGCAAATTCTCGTTCAGTAACCTGCCGTTGCCGGATACGATAAATTTCCGCATACAAGCCAAGCATGCTGTTGAGGTGAATGAGTTTGTGCCGCCTGAGTTTATACCGTTAAAAACCGCGCCCACGCCCTGGTATGTTAACAGCGACACTACCATGATAAACTATGTAAAGCAGCAAGCCGGGCAGGACGCAGCCTTTGATGAAGGCAAGAGTACATTATTACAAGAGGTTGTTATAAATGGCAGAAAGATAAGGGCCCCGCTTTTACAGTTAGACGAAGAAGAAATACTCGATGCCCGCAAGGGCCCCAAACCCATGACCGTTTGGGACCTGTTAAATCAAAAAGAAAACATTGGCAAAATAAATATGCGCCTGCTAATTGACGGACAAATGCTGATGGTTACCGATTTTACCCATCCGACTACGCCGGGCGTACAGTTTAATATTATGAAAGATTCGCACGCGGTTACCCATCCCGGGGAAACCAAGGATGTATTGGGCTGGCTGGAGGAGTTTAAAACCGAAGATATTAAAAGCCTGGGGGCGCGGCTCACGGATGGCGGGTCGGGTGTTGGGCCGCTGTTAATGGTAAGTGTTGGTACCAAAGCTAAATTTGGCGACAACGCAATGGAAAACGGCGATTATATTTATCGCCCTATGCCAATTAGCTGGCCGCACCGGTTTTATTCGCCGCGGTATATTGTTAAAGACTACCCTGAAACCAAAGACAAACGCTCGACCATTTACTGGGCACCCGATTTGGTTACAGATTCTACAGGGAAAACCCGCCGTTCGTTTTATAGTGCCGATGTGCCGGGTACTTATACGCTTATTGTAGAAGGCGCGAGCCTTGACGGTAACATTGGCTACGCGCGGCTAAACATAAATGTTGGTACTACCGGGGCCGACAATAATAACTTGTCGCCGGCATTAAAATCGGTAGTAGCGGCTATTGATGACAGTCGTAAACGCTTTTCCATAGAAAAACTGTATGTGCAAACTGATAAGCCTTACTATACTCAAGGCGATACGCTGCGCTTTAAATCGTATTTGTTTAACGCGGCTTACCTGGGGGCTGCAAGTAATGCCGGCTTGCTCTATGTGGAGCTGGATGATGCGTCTAATCAATCGGCAAAGCGCATAATGGTACCGGTAGTTAACGGCAAGGGCTGGGGGGATATGGCACTCGACGAAAAGGAGTTGCCTCCCGGCAGTTATACCTTGCGGGCCTACAGCAACTGGATGCGCAACTTTGGCGAAGATTATATTTTTAAAAAGAATATTTATATCTCGCCTGTAAGTAGTGCGTCAACTTTGGTAAAAACAGGCTTTAGGCTGGAGAGTTCAGGCGATAAAAGCAAAGTTACAGCGGCCATACTGTTTACCGGGCTTGACGGCGGGGCGAGGCGGCTTAAAGATATGCAGCTGCGGGTAATGAACGGCAAACGCACGCTGTTTAGAGATAGGGTTACCACCGATATGGGCGGCAAACTGCTAATGAACTTTGACCTCGCCGATAAAACCGCCATCAACAACCTAACCATCCGCGCCCGGCAAACCGCCAAAGATGCCGATACCACAACATTAACTATCCCGGTAACAATAAACCGGCCGGAAAATACCGACCTGCAGTTTATGCCCGAAGGCGGCAATATGGTAGCAGGCATCCCTACAAGAGTTGGCTTTAAGGCTATAAACGAGGATGGCAAAGGAGTAACCATAAGCGGCAAAATAACCAACAGCAAACAGCAGGAAGTTGCGCGCTTTACATCGACACACAAAGGCATGGGCAGTTTTGAGCTAAACCCGCTGGCTGGCGAAAGCTATACTGCAACTGTTGGTTTTTCAAACGGAACAACCAAAAATTATTCTTTACCGGCTGTGAATCCATCGGGAACTGCGTTAAGTGTATCCGCTAAAAATGCCGATTCGCTGGAAGTGTGCTTGTCTGCCACCATGCCCGGAACATTTTATTTGATTGGCCAGTCAAGGGGCGTTGTATATTATGCCGGGCAGGTGGATATAAAAACGTTGAAACAAAAAATTACCATTGCCAAAGAGCTGTTCCCAACCGGTATTGTGCATTTCACCCTGCTAAACGCGGCCAATGTGGCCCTTAACGAGCGGATTGTATACATCAACAAAAATGATAACCTGCTCATTAATATCACCCAAAACAAACTCAACTATAACATAAGGGACAGTATTGCCCTGAACTTACAGGTAAAAACAAAGGACGGCAGCCCGGTACAGGGCACCTTCGCCATTGCCGTTACCGATGGCAGCCAGGTAAAAACTGACAGCGTTGGCAGCAACATTATTAACAACCTGCTATTAACGTCCGACCTTAAGGGAACGGTGGAAGAACCGGGGTGGTATTTTGATCCCGATAGCTATCGGGACAACACGCCCGAACGCGTAACCGCTCTGGATAATTTATTGCTTACCCAGGGCTGGGTGGGGTATGACTGGAAAGCCATTTTTAGCCCGAAACCCACACAACCCAAATATCCGGCAGAGAAGGAATTTACCATACAGGGAAAGGTTACGAATTTATTTGATAAAGGTGTAAAGCGCTCTGCTTTGACGCTGATGCAAAGGCAGCCTTTCCTGCTGCTGGATGGCACAACCGATGATGCGGGGCGGTTTATGTTTAAGGACAAAAAACTGGTACCATTGGATACCCCCTACTATTTAATCCAATCAAAAAACAAAGACGGCGATTTCGCCAATGTGGGTATTGACGTGGATGAGTTTACCCCGCCGGTGTTTCCGGTCTCTAAACTGCAGCCCGCGCCCTGGTATGTAAACAGCGATACTTTGTTATTGAACAATACCAGTACAAGAATAGCGCAACTTAAAGCCGAAGCCGACTATAGGGGCGAAGGGCACCTGCTGAAAGAGGTTGTTATAAAAGAAAGAAAGGTTATTCCTGGCTCACATAACCTTAACGGCCCGGGCGAGGCCGATATTACGCTGGACGAAAAGGATATGAATGCCGCTAAGAAAAAGAGCCTGTTTGATTTACTTCACGATAAGCTAAAAAACGTTTTCTATGTTTTTAGCATTAGGTGTAAATGCTGGAGGTACGAGGTAAACGGGCGACTGCCCTGGATATTTATTGATGGCGTGGATGTTGCCAAACAAAAAATATTTGTGGATTTTATGCGCTATCTCTCAGGAGAAGATATTAAAGGCATCGAGATAATGAGCAACCCCCGTTATGAAGCGGCTTATGACCCTAACATTGTGGGAAAATTAACAAGGCTTCCAGATAGTGAGGTTCCATTAGTACTTGAAATAACCACCTATTCGGGACACGGTGCTTATGATAAACACCCGCCCGGCAGGTATGAGTACAAACCTATGCCCTATAGCCTACCCAAAGAGTTTTACAGCCCCAAATACACGGCTAAAAACATTGCGGCTGCTCCCGGCATTGATTTGCGCTCAACTATTTACTGGAAGCCCAATATAATAACAGATAGGGATGGCAAAGCCACCGTTTCGTTTTACAGCGCCGATAAACCGGCTGATTATACATTAATATTAGAGGGTACAGACCTGAACGGGAATTTAGGCTACCTGAGGCAAAAGATAAAAGTGATGGCAAAAGCAACTATAAAGTAAATCCGGGCAGACTCTCCTCTCCACGCGTCAATGACCCGCGGAGAGGAGAGCTGTCAAACTGCAAACTGCCAACTCTATTTCTTCGCATTTAAATTTGGCAGGTTGTTATTGCCCTTAAGGTACTTCTCCAGGTACTGAAAATATAAATTTTCTATTAATACAAAGCTGGCCAGGTCATACGCCGCGCCGTGCGCACCCATGGGGTATATGCGCAGGTCGGCATCCTTGCCGGCGGCGGTTAAAGCCGTAAGCAGCTGCATGGTATTTGCCGGGTGCACGTTA
>CAISKH010000018.1 GCA_903885865.1 uncultured Mucilaginibacter sp. | reverse complement strand
GTCTTTGTCTTTGTTCCACTTATTATCGTAATGCAGCCCGCCTATTCGCGATACAGGCAAACCCTGGCCAGTATAGTCAAGCACATTACCGCCGTTATCCCCGCTGTTGTCGGTATATTTCTGGCTGTCTTCCCAGCTCAGGCCCGACTGGCCCGTATTGGCGGTAGAGATATAGCCTGCAAACTTCTCTTTCGCCTTAAATATATTGTACAATACCTGCCCTCGGTAAAATTTGTCGGTACCTATGCCCGCATCTATTTTACCGAAATAACCGTTCTTTTTATCCTCTTTTAGTTTAATGTTGAGTGTTTTGGTCCTTACCCCGTCGTCAATGCCGGTAAAAGTGGCCTGGTCGCTTTTTTTATCATATAGCTGTATTTTATCAACCATGTCGCCGCGTATGTTTTTGGTAACGAGAGTAGGGTCATCGCCAAAAAATTCTTCACCATCAACCAGTACCTTAGTTACCGTTTCGCCCTGCGCGGTAATTTTGCCATCCTTATCCACCTCTATGCCGGGCAGTTGTTTCAGCAGGTCCTCCACCTTCGAGTTGGGTTGTATTACATAGGCTTTGGCGTTAAACTCGGTGGTGTCGCCCTTCATTTTTATGGCGGTTACTTCGCCCTTTATAATAATATCCTGCAGTAGTTTTGATTTGAGGTTCATAATTATGCGCCCGAAATCAACCTCCTTATGGGTTTCATCAAGCGTAATCATATCGGTATAGTCGGCATATTCCGGATAAGAAAACACCAACACATATTTCCCTTTCGGTATATCACTAATAGCGAACGTTCCGTCAGCACGTACCCTGGTAAATTTGCGCAGTATAGAATCTTTGGCGTTCAATACCATGATAGTGGTATTTGCCATTTTCGACCGCGCGGCCGTATCGGCTACCGAGCCTTTTATAGAATAGTTGCTTTGCGCATAAGTTGTTAGCGAGAACAGCATGAGCAAGGCTATTGACGAAATGGTTATTTTCATTGATAAGGTTTTGGTAAAGGCGAATATATAACTATAAAATTAGTATGTGAACTTTTTAACTTTTATTAACAACTTATGGGAATAAGACAATAAACAAAAGGGTGTGTTACAGGGATTAAATAATTACCCTCACGGGGGGAACTTTATTGGTGCCCCAATTAAGCCCCCTCATTGTTGTTGCAGTTTACGCACCAAACTTCCCGACATGGTTAGGTTAGCACTGTCTGATAATTTGTAGCTGACTTTATTGATCATTGGGTAACGCAGCTCCAGATTACTTTTGCCAAGCATTTCAAAATTAGCAGTGCCAATAGTATTGTTCTTGTCAATTACCAAACGTGAATTTTCGCCGTCCATACGGGCATTTAATTGTGTAAAGTTGTTTCCGGCCAACTCTATATACGACCATTTTGTGGCTTGTATGGTAAATGTCGGCTGGTTAAACCCTATCACGTTTGTCCGGAGGCCGCGTGTATTGCCCGATGTGTCGGCATTTACAATAATGGTGCTAAAATAAGGGCATACAATAGTCACTCCTTCATACACGTCATACTCGGGTTTCCCGTTATTATCTATATATACGGTGTTATTTTTTTGGCTGATGGTAACCCTATCCTTTAACCCTTCACGCATAAATACTTCAAACCGGTCCCCCTTTTCAATGTTTACCCCGATCATATTACCCGCGTTGCTTTGTATGATGGTAAAATTTTTCAGCACTATATGGTCCATGGCATAATGGGGATTTTTATAATTGCCTGTAGCGTATTCCGCTTTTAAAGCAAAATCAGATACAACCAGGTAGGCAAAAACAACTATGGTGGCTGCAAGTATTAATTTATTGCTCGTCTTCATGATCGGTATTTTTAATTGTTGTAATTTTTGTACGAAACTCGTTATACTGCTGTAATACATCATCCGGGTCAATATCCAATAGGTAAAGGCTGGTAAAAAAATCAGGCAGTTCCTGTTGCATAAAGCGTTCGCGCCGTATTTTTTTTATTTTTTCTACGGCATCAGCAGTTACAAACAAGCCCATGCCGCGTTTATTAAATAGTATTTCGTGCTGCTGCAAATACTCGTAAGTGCGCATTACCGTGTTGGGGTTTACCTGCAGCTCAACAGCCAGCTCTCGTACCGAGGGTATTTTTTCTTCGGGCAGCCATTTGCCCAAGGTTATATGTTCGCCCACATAATCTGCTATCTGCAGGTATATGGCTTCCTTGTTCTTAAAATTCATAGCTTATACTTGCTTTTCTTTTAAACGGTAATAAGCGCTCAGCCATAACGAGGCAACACCACCACACATTATAACTTTGCCAAGCCAACTTATAAAGCCATTTGGCTGAATGCGGAAGAACCGGCCATCCTCTAAATAGCTTAAACCTTGAAACGGCACATTTTTTAAGGTTTCTGCGCTAATAAGCGCGCTTAATAATGTTGAGTTAATAAACACCAGCATAACCGCTAAAACAATAAATACTACTGCGGTTTTCACAAAATGCAACTTCTCGAAAAAGATGGAGCCCCAAAAGGTAAATGCATGAAAAAAGGCGTATATAATAAAAGTATCAAAAGACAGGCCATCCCTGCCAAAGATATTACGGCCATACAACAGGCTAAACAAATGGTTTCTTTCAAAACCAGCCGGCGGTATGCTGATGCTTATAACAATCCAGTCTGCAAAATAAAATACCGCAATAAATATTAACTGGAACAGGATAAAAGAATACACCCACACTACCAGATATTTTTCGAGGTGCGAAGCGGGTAAAGTAAGTATACCTGACGCTTTCTTTTTATCTCCCAGGTCTGCGAAACTTAAGCTGGTAAACACGCTGCCTGATAGCCATAGCATTAAGGTAAATACAGCTTGTTGTGCTGCCTGGGGTAAAGTGCGGTGACTGCTGAAAGAAGCCGAGGCCAATACAAGGAATATCATCCCTGCCAATACCACAATGGATAATAAGTAGATTTTGGCATGTTCTGCCCCATGCTTTTTAAAAAGCATTATAAAGCGGCTCAAATTAAATGTATTATTCATGGCCAGGTGTGTTTAAAATTTCTATCAGTTGTTTGTTATCGCCGGTTAGGGCGTTAAAAAGCAGCTCCATATCAACTTTGCTATAGCTACCTGTTGTATTCAGGGTGATGGCATTAAGGCCGTTCATGCTGTCTTCGGCGTAAATGTGGTCGGCTCCCGAAGGAATAATACCAAAATGTACCCGTTCGGCAATCTCATCCATGCTTTTGGCTACTACTATCCGGCGCTCATGCAATATTAATACGGCATCTATCAGGTTATCCAGGTCACGCACCTGGTGGGTTGATATAATGATGCAGCGATTATCAGTTAAAGCCGACGCGATAATTTTG
>CAISKH010000017.1 GCA_903885865.1 uncultured Mucilaginibacter sp. | reverse complement strand
GTTATAGCGGGCAACTTTAACATGACCAATGTTGATGAGCTATTACAACAATTATACGATCTGGGCCAGCATCCTAAAGAGAAAGCGGATACCGTTACCGTTCTGGAAAAAATGGGTCATTTTATTGATACCGAAAACCAGGGCCTGTTTGACCAATATAAGCGCGAAGGACTTGACGATAACGTAGAGATAAGCAAACTTATAGCTAATGATATGGATGTGGCTAAGATATTGCGTAAATCGGCCAAAAACTGGGACGGTGGTTATACCATTGCCGGTATACTGGGCCATGGCGATGCCTTTGTAATGCGCGACCCGGTGGGTATACGCCCTGCTTACTATTATTATAACGATGAAATTGTAGTGGCTGCTTCCGAGCGCCCGGCCCTGCAAACTGCGTTCAATATCCCTATTGATGATATTAAAGAGATACGCCCGGGCTATGCTTTAATTGTGAAGAAGAATGGCAAGATAACCGAAACTGAATTTGCCGAACCGCTGGAAAAGAAAGCCTGCTCGTTTGAACGTATTTATTTTTCGCGCGGGAGCGACGCGTCGATATACAAGGAACGTAAACAATTAGGCAGACTGCTTTGCCCCCAAATATTGAGCGCGGTTGATAATGATATCAAGAACACCGTATTCTCGTACATTCCAAATACCGCCGAGGTAGCATTTTACGGAATGGTTGAGGGTATACACAAATACATAAAAAAATACCAGCGCGACAAGCTGCTTAACCGTGAGGATAAGATAAGCGAAGCGGAGTTAATGGAAGTATTATGCATTGCCCCGCGCATTGAAAAAATAGCGATCAAGGATGTTAAGCTGCGCACCTTTATTACCCAGGATGCCGACAGGAGCGAAATGGTAGCACATGTATACGATACTACGTATGGGCTTATAAAAAACGGCACCGATACTTTAGTGGTGCTGGATGATTCTATTGTTCGGGGTACCACCTTAAAACAAAGCATCCTGAAAATACTGGACCGCCTGGGGCCTAAAAAAATTGTAGTGGTATCATCGGCACCGCAAATACGTTACCCCGATTGTTATGGCATTGATATGTCGCGCATGGGCGAGTTTGTGGCGTTTGAAGCGGCCATCAGTTTGCTGAAGGAGCAGGGCAAAGAGAACGTTATCCTGGATGTTTATAAAAAGTGTAAAGATAGCGCCGGTCTGCCTAAAGAAGCGGTTGTAAACTATGTAAAAGCTATTTACGACCAGTTTACCGATCAGCAGCTATCAGACCGTATAGCAAGGATCATCACACCAAAAGATATAAACTGCGAAGTAGAAGTGATCTATCAAACTTTAGATAACCTGCACAAAGCCTGCCCGGACCATACCGGCGACTGGTACTTTAGCGGCGATTACCCAACACCCGGCGGCAACAAAGTTGTTAATCGCGCCTTTGTTAACTGGATAGAAGGCAAGAATCAAAGGGCTTATATGTAACCCCCCGGCCCCCCGAAGGGGGAGTTGAAAATGTTATAACAGCCTGCCCGTATCCGCTATTGTTCCCCCTTCAGGGGGTTAGGGGGGTTAAATTGGCGAAAAAACATAATGCGTTACCAGCTTATCAAACAATATAAGCGACGCAATAATGAGCGCTACACCGGCAACCTCATTGAGGCGATGAACCAGTTTTACCGATATTTTATCACGCAGCTTATTGGCATAAAACGCCTTGGTGGTATCCAGCCCGAATTGTACAATGAGTATGGTTAAAAACATAATGGCAATTTTAAATGCCCGGTGATGCACGCTGTTATTATAAATAGTACTGGCGGTACCAATAACGGTTATCCAGTGAAACAGGATGGTAGGGTTAAAAATGCACATCAAAAACCCTTTTAAAAAATAACCGGTGCGTTTAAGGCCGGTAGGGGCAATGTTGGTATAATTTACATCGGCTTTTTTGAAAATGTAGTAAATGCCCACGCCAAATAAAATAACGCTTCCAACCTCGCCCGCAACGATTTTAGCATGGACGGGAATGTCAAACAGTTGCGAGCCAAATAATATGCTGCCTACAAAAACAATATCGCTCGATACTACGCCCAGCGCCATGTATACGCCTGCGTGAAAGCCACGTTCGATGCTGGTTTTAATTAATGCAAAGAATACCGGCCCGGTAAGAAATGTCAGCACTATCCCAATTCCTATTCCCGAAATAACTGCTTCTATCATTAATATGTAGCCTTTGGTTCAGTTTTGACTGCGAATATGCAATTTTTATCTCTTAAACAACGAAACTTAATATTGTGTGTTTATTAATTTAAAGTTGTGTTTTTATTAATTAAAATAGTATAAGAAGAATTATAAAAAATGAATTATGTTAGCATTTTAAAACCAATTAACCATAACCTAAATAAAATGGAAAAAAATAACTCAAAAAGCTATGGGTCGGCATTATATACGCTGGTTACTGTGTTTTTCTTCTGGGGCTTCTTAGCAGCTTCTAACGGTATATTTATACCTTTCTGCAAAGCACACTTTCATTTAACCCAGTTTGAATCGCAATTAATTGATTTTACTTTTTACGGGGGGTACTTTATAGGTTCGCTCATACTTTATTTTGCTTCGCAGGCTACTAAGGTTGATATATTGAATAAATTAGGCTATAAAAACGGCATTGTACTTGGCCTGGTTTTATCGGCAGTGGGCGCTTTGTGTATGATACCCGCTGTGGCTACGGGTTCGTTCCTGTTTGTTTTGAGCGCGTTTTTTATTATTGCCCTAGGGTTTTCTTTACAGCAAACCGCCGCTAACCCGTTTGTGGTAGCGCTTGGCCCGCCTGAAACAGGCTCAAACCGCTTAAATTTTGCCGGGGGTATTAACAATATCGGTGGTTTATTGGGTCCAATTATAGTAAGTAAAGTATTATTCGGCAAAATAGCAGGCGCAGCAGCAAGCAGCATTCCGCTGTCAACTATAAATAACTTGTATTATTTGCTTGCAGGCTTGTTTTTAGCTGTTGCTTTGTTTTTCTACGTTTCAAAACTACCCGTTGTTACCAGTGATGAAAAGATAGAGGCAAGCACCAAACCAACATTACCATTAATAATTATGTTATTCGGTTTTTGTTTGATCATGGTGGCCGATCAGTTAGCCGGTTTTACCGGGCTTAATAAAGGAGTATTTATTTATTCGTCGCTTGCTATTATATTACTTTCCTTAATAGGTACATTATTCGCGGCTAAAGGTGGTAAGAATGGGTGGGGCGCCATGCAATACCCGCAGTTAATTTTGGGCATGATAGCCATATTTACCTATGTAGGAACCGAAGTTACCATACAAAGTAACATGGGCGCTCTGCTTAAACTGCCCGATTTTGGCGGATTTACCGAATCCCAAATGTCGCCATTCATTTCGTTGTATTGGGGTAGCTTAATGATTGGCAGGTGGACGGGTGCCATCGGGGCCTTCAACCTTTCAAAATCGACAAAAAATATATTAACTATTGTTGTTCCGTTTGTGGCATTCGCTGTAGTATTGTTTGCTAATTGGTATAGTGGTGCAAACATTAGCAACTTATACATTTACGCCATAAGCATTGTGGTATTAATAGCTGCGTTCTACATTGGCCAGCAAAAGCCGGTACGCACTTTGGTTTCTTTAGGCATATTGGGTACGATATTTATGCTGATCGGTTTATTTTCAACAGGCATGTTAGCTGTATTCGCCTTCATCAGCGGTGGCTTATGTTGCTCTATCATGTGGCCGTCTATCTTCTCGCTGGCCATTACCGGTTTAGGAAAATATACTGGTCAGGGTTCGGCATTTTTAATTATGATGATATTGGGCGGCGCTATAATTCCCCCTGTACAGGGATTATTGGCTGATACCACCGGTATACATCAATCATACATTGTTCCGGTTATTGGCTTTGCCTACATCATATTCTTTGCCTGGAAAGTAAGGCAGGAACTCATCAAACAAGGTATTAATATCGATCATACCACCGTTGAAAAAAGCGGGGGGCACTAATTTAGTCGTTAGTCACTGGTCATTAGTCATTGGTTGTCGTGAGGATAACTGGTACTAATGACCAATGACACAATGACCAATGACTATGGAAAAACCAAGTTTCGATACCATATTCATGAAACTGGCTACCGACCTGGCCCTGCGGTCGCATTGTGTAAAAACGCATGTGGGGGCGGTGTTAACACGTGATACCCGGATAATTTCAATAGGCTATAACGGACCACCTGCTGGTACGCATAATTGCGACGAGGAATGGCCCGAAACCGGCTGCGCGCGCGATTCGAAAGGAAGTTGTTCGCTAGCTTTACATGCCGAAGAGAATGCCATACTATATGCTGTAAAAAGCGGGGCCAAACTGGAAGGGGCGACGTTGTACACCACTTTATCCCCCTGTATAGCTTGTGCCCGGCTGATATTTTCGGCAGGTATCAAACAGGTTTATTTTGATAGGTCGTATGCCCAGTACAAAGGTTTAGCCAGCGATGAGGGCGTTGATTTTTTGAATAGGTTTGGAGTGCCAACGGTTAAACTGTCTGAACACGATTTGCAGGGTTAATCGTATTCTGATTTATTAATATTTTTCCCGAAATTGCAATACCAATTATACTAACCCATATTAAAATGAAAAAATTATTGCTTGTCTCAGTAATGGCATCGCTCATTATTGCTAATACCGCTATCGCCCAAACACCTGCAAAGGATGAACGTATGCATTGGTGGCGCGAGGCGCGTTTCGGTATGTTTATTCATTGGGGTGTTTACGCGCAGTTGGCCGGGGTTTATGACGGCCACGTGCAGCAAAAAAGCGGCGCAGAGTGGATAATGAACCTGAACAAAATACCCGTTGCCGATTACCAGGCAGTGGCCAAACAATTTAACCCGGTAAAATATGACGCGGACGAATGGGTGCGCATGGCAAAAGAGGCGGGAATGAAATATATCGTGATTACGGCCAAGCACCATGACGGCTTCGCCCTGTTTAAAACCAGCGCCAGCAAATGGAACATTGTTGATGCCACGCCATATGGCAAGGATCTTTTAAAACCGTTGGCGGCAGCCTGTAAAAAGTACGGCGTAAAACTGGGTTTCTATTATTCGCAGGCTCAGGATTGGAACAATGCCGGTGGGGCCGTATCACGCAAAAAAGCCGCCGATGGATGGGCCAGGCCTGATAGCGCGGCAATTGATGCCTACACCTTGGCCCATAACGGCCATTGGGACCCCGCACAAACCACCTCAACCTTTGATGAATATATTAACCGGGTTGCAGTGCCCGAAGTAAAGGATCTATTGACCAACTATGGCGACGTAGCGGTGTTATGGTGGGATACGCCAACCGATATGACAGTTGAAGATGCCCAAAAATTACAGGCCCTTTTAAAATTACAGCCAAACATTATTACTAACGACCGCTTAAAACGCCCTGATTTTCCGGGCGATACCAAAAGCCCCGAACAAAGAATACCCAAACCCAGCGAAATGGACGGCATTGACTGGGAAACCTGTATGACCATGAACGGAACCTGGGGCTACCGGGCATCCGACCATAATTTTAAATCGACAGAAACCCTGATCCATAATCTTTGTGATATTGCCTCGAAAGGGGGTAATTACCTGTTAAATGTAGGCCCTAAAGCTGATGGCACTTTCCCCGAGGAAAGCGTAACAAGGCTCAAAGAAATTGGCGAATGGATGAAAGTAAACGGCGAAGCTATTTATGCCACCAAAAGAAGCCCCTTGCCGCTGGTAGACTGGGGCCGCTGCACCGAAAAACAGGAAGGCACTAACAACATACTTTATTTAGAGGTATTTAACTGGCCAAAGGATGGAAAGTTGATAGTGCCGGCTGTGCCCAATAAGGTAATATCAGCCAAAATAATTGGGAGCGACAAAAAATGCAGCGTGAAAAGCCAGGGCAGTACCGTTGAACTTACTTTACCCGAAACTGCGCCGAATACTTATGCTTCGGTTATTAAATTGGTGGTGAGTGGTAATGTGGTTGATGCTACGGCTAAGTAGGAGGTAAAAGCTTATTTAGTTCAAACCATCAACGGCTCAACCTTATCCAACGCAAACTGCAATTGTTCCTCGGGTGTAAAATCGGTATTGTCTAATACTATCGCATCTTCCGCGCGGGTTAGGGGGCTTTCCTCTCGGGTCGTATCCTGGTAATCACGGTGGGCAAGGTTCTCGAAAACTTCTTCCAGGGTTATATCGGGGTTGGTTGGTAGCAGTTCTTTAAAGCGACGTTCCGCACGTACTTTTGGGTCGGCGGTCATAAAAAACTTTACCTGTGCATCCGGGAAAACCACGGTGCCAATATCGCGGCCATCCATCACTATGTTTTTCGACCGGCCCATGCGCTGCTGCTGTTTAACCATTTCAACACGAACTTCGCGTATGGCAGATATCGCGCTTACTTTGTCGGATACGGGCATACGGCGTATCTCGGCTGATACTTCTTCGTCATTTAAAGTGATATGCGTCTGGTAATCGCGCGAATGGAAATTAAGATGGATGTTTTTTAATGCTTCAACAACCTGCGTATGATCGTTCACATCAACATTTTGGCGCAAAAAGTATAGGGCCACCGCGCGGTACATGGCACCGCTGTCAACATAAATAAAATGAAGTTTTTTTGCCAGGGCCTTTGCTAAAGTGCTTTTTCCGCACGAAGAATAGCCGTCGATAGCTACTACGATGTTGGTGCTCATATTAACAACTAAGGTACAATTTAGTTGGCAGTTTTCAGCGGGCAGTTTGCAGTAGTGAGCTTAAAAGTTTACCAACCGCCAACTGAAAACTGCCAACTTTCCCTACCTTTGGCCATGAATTTCTCTAAGACCGACCTGCAAAAGGAAACTTTTTATAAAACATCGCGCAGCGGGGGCAAGGGCGGGCAAAATGTAAATAAGGTATCAAGTAAAGTTGAGCTTTTGTTTTCCGTAAATGATTCGGCTTTGTTTACTGATGAGGAGAAGCAATTGCTGAATGAAAAACTGCAGGCCCGTTTTAATAAAGATGGTTATGTACAGGTAATTTGCGATGAAGAACGCAGCCAGTATTTAAACAAAGAAAAAGCATTGGAGCGTTTGGTTGGGTTGTTAACCCGCTCATTACACAAACCTAAAATACGAAAAGCCACCAAACCCAATAAAAAGGCTAAAGCCGAGCGGCTTGAAAACAAGAAAATGCAGTCGGTAAAAAAAGAGGGCCGGAAAAAGAATTTCGATATTTAGTTAAAACGGTATATCGCTGTTATAGCACCCCATTGATGCAGGTAGATCATTACCTTAGTATCGCGTGTATGGTAGATCGCGTTAAAATCAAGGATCCACCTGTTTGAGGTATACGTTATACCCAGTTGATTGCTTAAAACAAATGGCTGGGACGTTTGCACAACTTCCAGGGTACCGGGGTTGTTATGGGTTTCAAACATGCCCCCCTGTATAGTTGCGTCATAGGCTACATAATTAAGCTGTGGCTTATAATAAAAGAAAAATTCATGCTGGTGCAGCGGCGCAACACGGTTCGCTGCTATAGCTGTACTTTGTGTACTTGCTGAATTAAACAATTGGTTAAAAGTACCCAAACGGAACATCGGCCCTACGCCCGCGCCGGTAAAACCGGTCCCCAGGTCGGTATAGGCACTTAATGAAACGTCAAACCCGGTAGTTCTTGCCAGTAGTTTATTGTACTCAGCTGACAGGTTAAGTTCGGGGTCGTTTTTTATCTGGTACTGCCAGCCCTGAATATGATAAAAGCCGAAGGTATTGTGAACAAAATTTTGCACGCCTTCTGCCCCTGAAGACGGGCCCACCACGCCAAGTTGTGCACTTATTTTAATATTGCTTTCGTTTTTATATAAGAAATTTAAGGTGGATCCAATGTACAGGTAACCGGCAAACGGCCTGTCGACATAT
This sequence comes from uncultured Mucilaginibacter sp., assembly GCA_903885865.1. GTDB lineage: Bacteria > Bacteroidota > Bacteroidia > Sphingobacteriales > Sphingobacteriaceae > Mucilaginibacter. Next base: position 8,145 of record CAISKH010000017.1, on the reverse strand, counting down.
TTGGCATCGGTTATTACGCCCGATTGCGGATTAAATATTTTTTGCCCAAATTCAAATCCTAATATTTTGTTTTGCAGGAAAGCGCTGTCATTCCCGTTAACCTTTAAGGCGTGGCGATAATAAAGGAACAATCCGTCGGTATAATAATTATCAGAGCCCTGTAACAGGTAAGAATCATTGTCGGATTGTATGCCGATCTCGCTGCGGTGTGTTTGCGCGAATGCGCACGTCACCGTAGAGAGAAAGATCAGTAATAGAATTAATTTCAGGTTCATTCAGCTATTGGCTGCCAAAGATATAATTAAATGATAAAATGTTCTTAATTCAATACAGGTTTAACAGCTTCCTTAACGGTAAGGTCAAGCGGTTCGGCTACTTTATCATTTAACAATGCCAGGTTAATCACCTCGCGCATATCGGTTACATAATGAAATTGCAGGTCGGTTATGTAACTTTCTTTTATCTCCAGTATATCTTTTTGGTTCGATTTGCATAAAATGATCTCTTTAATATTGGCGCGTTTAGCAGCCAATATTTTCTCCTTTATGCCGCCCACTGGTAAAACGCGGCCCCTTAAAGTAATTTCCCCTGTCATGGCCAAGTGCGGTTTAATTTTGCGCTGCGTAAAAGCCGATGTTAGGGCTGTTAACATGGTTACACCCGCCGAAGGGCCATCTTTTGGCGTAGCACCCGCCGGAACGTGTACATGTATGTCCCATTGTTCAAACAACTTCGGGTCGATATTAAAATACCCGGCATGAGCACGCAAATAAGCCAGCGCTATGGTTGCCGATTCTTTCATTACATCGCCCAAACTGCCGGTGAGCGTTAAACGCCCCTTGCCGGGACTTAAGCTGGCCTCAATAAATAATATATCCCCACCTACTGACGTCCAGGCAAGGCCTGTTACCACTCCGGCTACCTCGTTGCCTTCATACAGGTCCTTATCAAATATGGGCGCGCCTAATATGGTTTCTACATCTTTTTTGCTTACTACGGTATTGTACAACTCGTCCATGGCAATATTTTTGGCCACTCCGCGCACTACTGAGCCTATTTTTTTCTCCAAACCGCGCACACCCGATTCGCGGGTATAATCTTCTACCAGTTTTTCCAGTATTTCAGGCTTTATGGTAATATCTTTTGCCTTTAAACCATGTGCTTCACGTTGTTTGGGCACGAGGTGCTGTTTGGCTATTTCAATTTTTTCTTCAATGGTATAACCGCTTACTTCAATAATCTCCATACGGTCGAGCAGCGCGGGTTGTATGCTGCTTAACGAATTAGCAGTTGCGATAAACATTACGTTCGACAGGTCGAAATCCATCTCTATATAGTGGTCATAAAAAGTGCTGTTTTGTTCCGGGTCAAGCACTTCCAGCAAGGCTGATGAAGGGTCGCCCCTGAAATCATTGCCCACCTTATCTATCTCATCCAGAATAAATACCGGGTTAGCGGCGCCTGCTTTTTTTATCGACTGTATGATGCGCCCCGGCATAGCCCCGATATAAGTTTTGCGATGGCCCCTGATTTCCGCTTCATCACGTATGCCGCCTAAGGCCATGCGTACATATTTACGCCCCAGTGCTTTTGCTATTGACTTGCCCAACGATGTTTTTCCAACGCCCGGAGGGCCAACCAAACAAAGTATAGGCGCTTTCATGTTATGCTTTAGTTTCAGCACCGCCAGGTATTCAATAATGCGGCGTTTAACTTTATCCAGGCCGAAGTGGTCCTTATCCAATACCTTTTGTGCGCGTTTAAGTTCGAAATTATCTTTTGTAAATTCGTTCCAGGGCAGGTCGAGCAGTAGCTCCAGGTAGTTTATCTGCACAGAATAATCTGCCGCGGCAGGGTTGGTACGCGCCAGTTTTTCAACTTCTTTAGTAAAATGATCTTTAACCTCAACGTTCCATTTCTTTTTGGCGGCACGCTGGCGCAGACTGTCAATTTCCAGGTCGGGCGAATTGCCCCCCAGTTCTTCCTGTATAGTTTTGATCTGCTGATTTAAAAAATAATCGCGTTGCTGCTTATCCAGGTCAACACGTACGCGGGTTTGTATCTGGTTTTTTAGCTCCAGCAGCTGCAGCTCCATGGTAAGGTGTTCCAATACCAGGTTGGCCATGTCGCGGCGGTTGGTTACCTCAAGCAATTTTTGTTTGGCCATCATATCAGCATTCATATTTGATGAGATAAAATTCATCAAAAACGATGTGCTTTCAATATTGCGTATAGCTATACCGGCTTCGCTGGGTATATTTGGCGAAAGCTGTATAATATTCATGGCCATATCCTTAATGGATGATATCATGGCCTTAAACTCTTTGTCCTCTTTTGGCCGTACTTCTTTAAAAGGCTCAATGGTAGCCTTAATATAAGGTTCTGATTGTACTTCTTCCTTTAAATAAAAACGCTTTTTGCCCTGCAATATAACCGTTGTATTGCCATCAGGCATTTGCAGCATTTTTATGATCAATGCTACTGTACCAATTTTATTTAACTGGGTAAAGGTGGGGTCCTCAATTGCTACATCTTTTTGCGAAACCACGCCTATCATCCGGCTGCCTTTATTGGCATCGCGTATTAATTTGATCGATTTATCCCTGCCAACCGTAATGGGGATAACGACGCCGGGAAATAACACGGTATTGCGAAGCGGCAGTATTGGTAAAAATTCGGGTACCTGCTCATTATTCATTTCCTCTTCATCCTCTGACGACATCAGCGGAAAAAATTCCGAATCTTCATTTATCACGGGTAAAGTATTTTTAAAATCAAACGGATCAAAACTCATTAAATATCTTTCTATTTATTAAAACGTCAACTTGTCAGCCCACTGTATAACGCAGGCGTTAATACAGCTAAAATAGCGGCTGTTATTTAGTGAATACTCTTATTTCAAGACTTATGCCAAGATAGGATAATAATACAGTAACCATTACTCCGGCGCTGTATAAGTTTGATTATATGCCATTTACAAATTTAGTGGCTTTTTATTAAATGTTTTTTAATTTATTGATAAAGATGAAAAAAAGTCATACTCCTGCCCGCCCGGAATTCATAACGGCTATTATTTTTTGAAATAAATTTATTTCCGGCATAATATTTTATAGTTATCAGAGTTAACTATATACTATTTCTTTACAACAATTGTGCTTTTAATGAGGTTATCGGTCATTGTATCATTCCTGGTTATTTCTTCTGCCGAACACGCCATGTCACAAAATGCGTATTTTAAATTAGGGCAGCAGGCTTATTATGACGGGAATTTTAAAGCTGCAATAAAGCAGCTTGAAAAAGGGCGCCTCATTGACTCGACCGACGCTAACGCCTTATGGATGTTAGGTTACTCCTATTACCATAGCGATAATTATCTTAAATCGATTTCGGCTTTTAGCAAAGAAATTACCATAACACCTGCTGATGCGCAAGCGTATTATTACAAGGCCCTGGCCGAGGTGCACCTGGGCAGAGACAGCCAGGTTGCAGCAGATAAAGAAAAGTATTTGTTACGCGCAATTATTGACCTGACCAAGGCCATCTCTATTGATCCTGCTGATTCTAAACTGGTGGCTTTTTATCAGAACCGCGGCCTTGCCTACCGGGATTATGCCCTGTTCAGGCTGCAAACCAATACTCGCTTTTATGATAAAAAAAGAGGAGTTCTGGCCTTAAGGGCATCTATTGCCGATATGCAAAAGGTTTTGGATGCTGATAGATCAAGGGACGATATATCAGCACAGATCGATCTCACAAAAGAAAAATTGGCTGCCACTACCGGTCATCATTAATTCAAATTCCCTTTTATAATATACTTGTTTGTGCCTAACAGGAGTACTTTCTGATATTTTTCTATGATGTAAATTGAATCGGGGAAATAGCTAAGTTTTTCATTGTTTTGGTACAATAAGTTGTCCGGAGTGCTGTTGTATATCAATATCGACTTAACCTTATCGCCGTTTTTATTGATGACAACAACCTGGGTTTTTACATCAAAAGTTTTTGCACGGTAAATAATAATATCGCCGCTGCTCTGAATGGTATAACTGTCTTTCCAGGCAGGCTTGTTAATATCTGATCCGATGAATAAACCTAACTCGGCTTCCCAGTTATTAATATGCACTTTTTTAGTTTCGGTAATACCGTTATGGGTAACCGTTTTTAGCGTAAGATGATCTAACTTTTGCAACCGTGCAGCATCTGCCTTAAAATAGCCGTGTATATCAAAGTATTTCTGCGCGATACCGTTTTGTATAGTATCGGGCTTGCAGGAGGATAGGAGGGAAATAAAGAGCAAAGCAAACACTAAATAAAGTTCCCCTCTTAAGAGGGAAGCCTTACCCCGCCATTGCTTCAGGTATTGATTATACCAATACATTCCCGCTCATTTCTCCGGGGATATTAACACCCAGAATTTTCAGCACTGTTGGGGCAATATCGCCCAGTTTGCCGTTTTTTACCTGTTTAACGTCTTTGTCAATTATAATACAAGGCACCAGGTTAGTGGTATGTGCCGTATTTGGCGTGCCATCGTCGTTGATCATATAATCGGCATTGCCATGGTCGGCTAAAATAATGAACGAATAACCATTGGCTATGCCGGTTTCAACCACATCTTTGGTACACCTGTCGGCCGTTTCGGCGGCTTTTACCACCGCGCTGAAAACGCCGGTATGCCCAACCATATCGGTATTGGCAAAGTTGAGTACCACAAAATCGGGCCACCCGCTTTTCAGTTCCGGGATAATAATATCACGTATGCCTTCGGCGCTCATTTCGGGCTGCAGATCGTACGTAGCTACTTTTGGCGATGGCACCATCAAGCGCTTTTCGTTAACAAATTCTTTTTCCCTTCCGCCCGAAAAAAAGAAAGTTACGTGCGGGTATTTTTCCGTTTCGGCAATACGCACCTGGTTTTTGCCCGCATCCTGCAATATTTCGCCTAATGTTTTGGTCAGGTCCTCCTTTGTAAATATTACTTTAACATTTTTAAATGTCTCATCATAAGTTGTCATGGTCACATAATACAGGTTAAGCGGCTGCAGGTTATATTCGGGCAGCGCCTTTTGCGTTAGCGCCAGGGTAATTTCGCGCCCTCTATCTGTCCTGAAATTAAAGCAGATCACCACATCGCCCTCTTTTATAACTGCCAGTGGCCGCCCTTTGCCATTGGTTTTTACAATAGGCGGCATAAACTCATCGGTAATATCTTTTAAATACGCTTCTTTTATTGCTTGTAGGATATCTTCCGTAGGTTCGCCAATGCCATGCACCATTACATCGTAAGCCTGTTTAACGCGTTCCCAGCGATTATCGCGATCCATTGCATAATACCGGCCAACGGCCGATGCCAGCTTAACCTGGGTATTGGCAATATGATCTTCCAGGTCAGTAATAAAACCCAGGCCCGATTTTGGGTCAGTATCGCGGCCATCTAAAAAAGCGTGAATGAAAACATGGTTCAAACCAAAGCTTCCGGCGGCATCACATAAACCTTTTAAATGTTTAATATGCGAATGCACGCCACCGTCTGATACCAAGCCAATAAAATGAACATCGCGGTTGTTTTTTTTGGCATAGCCGAAAGCTTCCTTTATAACCGGGTTAGTAACAAGTTCGTTATCGTCAACCGCTTTATTAATGCGGCCCAGTTCCTGGTAAACAACGCGGCCCGCGCCTAAATTCATGTGCCCCACTTCCGAGTTGCCCATTTGCCCCTCAGGCAGGCCTACTGCCATACCCGATGCTTCGAGTTTCGAGTGGGGGTATTTAGTTATCAATGAGTCGAAAAAGGGAGTTTTGGCAGCCAGTATAGCGTTTGATGCATCATTTCGGCCGTAGCCCCAGCCATCTAAAATAATTAAAGCGAGTTTTTTTTTGTTTTCCACGATGCAAATATAGAATCAAGGCGGGTTAGATTATAATTTAGTTAAGGTATTTATAAATTAGGGGATAGGCAGGTTAAACCCGGCGTTAATTTTTTCTTTTAACTATATAAAGCTACCTTTGCACCATGTCAGCAGAGCACAATCATTCTCATTCACATTCGCACGATCATTCGCATGGTTTTGGGCATCATCACCACGATCATACCCCAAAACTTGACCATTTAAACAGCGCGTTTATTGTGGGTATTATTTTAAACTCTGCATTTGTTATTATCGAGGTTGTGGCGGGTTTAATTACCGGCTCCTTATCGCTATTAACTGATGCCGGCCATAATTTAAGCGATGTGGCCGGCTTGGCGCTGGCTTTATTAGCCTTTAAGCTGACCAAGGTAGGTTCAAACAATAAATATACGTACGGTTATAAACGTTCAACCATTCTCGTTTCATTTTTTAACGCTGTTATCTTGGTCGCGTCTATAGGTATTATCGCGTATGAGGCTATTATCCGCTTTATGCACCCGCAGGTAATATCGGGCAGCACAATGGCGCTGGTATCGGTAATAGGCATAGCTATCAACGCTTTTACCGCCTGGCTTTTTGTAAAGGATAAAGATACCGACCTGAATGTTAAAGGCGCTTATACACACATGGCAATGGACGCGGTGGTATCATTAGGAGTAGTCATATCAGGCGTGATCATTTATTTTACTAAATTTTATTGGATAGACAGTGCCGTAAGCCTAATAATAGCTATTGTAATATTACGCGGCACCTGGAGCCTGCTTAAAGATAGTTTGCGGTTGGAGATGGACGGTGTACCAAAAGAAATGAACCTCGAAAAAATAAAAAATGAACTGCTGAAAGGCAAAGGGATAATTGATGTACACCATATGCATGTATGGGCCTTAAGCACCACAGAGAATGCGTTAACCGCTCACCTGGTTATTGACCCCGTCGACCTGCCTTTATTTGAACAGATCAAACACGACCTCAGGCATCGCCTGCAACACCTTGATATTAACCACAGCACTTTTGAGCCGGAATTTGCCGACGAAAAATGTGCACAGGAAGATTGCTGATAGATGTGCAAATGTGCGGATCTGCACATCCACGCATCTGCATATCTGCACATTCTCTACCCTTTTTTCGACGGATTTTTTGGCGCGCTAACCTTTGGTGCTCTTGGGGTTGCAGTAATTTTCTTTGCAACAGGTTTTTCCTTTGGTTTTTCTATCGCTTTTGCAACAGGTTTTTCAATAGTTTCAGCTTCAGCTGCTTTTGCCTGTTCATTGAATAAGGGCATATCCTTCAATATATTGAACCAGGTTATTACCTTTTTCATGTCGGAAGCGTAAACCTTTTCCTCGTCATGATCGGGCGCTACTTCTCTGAAAAACGCCCGCAGTTTGTTACCGTCGGCTTTGGCATCGGGGATCGTTGCAGCAGTTTTCATGCGCTCCAGTATATCCGTTAACTTAATGTCTTCATCAAAACCAAATATGGTAATTTCATCAAGCGCCGCTAATTTGGCAGTAGCCAGGTTAGCTATTAATTTGGTTTTTTGCGCATCAAGGCTCTCCAGTACAAAACCATTTTTGTTTTGTACCAATGCTTTCCATAAGCCCGGTTTTCCTGATACTGATACAATTCCGCTTAAATTCATATAGTGAGTAGTCAGTTGTGAGTGGGCAGTGGTGAATTTTATACTCATCACTGCCCACTTACCAATTTAATCTTCAGTTACTTCTATTGATAAAATTTTATCGCCCTGGCGTATATCGTCAACCAGGTCAACGTTTTCAATTACCTTGCCAAAGCAGGTATGGTTCCTGTCTAAATGAGCAGTATTGGTGCGGCTATGGCAGATAAAGAATTGTGATCCGCCAGTATTACGGCCCGCGTGTGCCATTGACAAAACGCCGCGGTCGTGCTTTTGCAATTCGCCGGTAAGCTCGCAATCAATATGATAACCCGGACCGCCACTACCTGCTTTATACGCGGTTGAAGGATCTTTTGAGAACGGACAGCCGCCCTGTACCATAAAGTCGGGTATAACGCGGTGAAATGCCAATCCGTCATAAAATCCGGCCTTTGCCAGTTTTTTAAAATTAGCTACAGTATTTGGGGCGTCCGTATCATAAAATTCAACGGTCATGTCGCCTTTTTCAGTCTTTATAATTGCTTTGCTCATTTGCTTTTCATTTAAATAGTTGGCAAAGGTAGCATTTTTTGGAGATTAGTTCAATGGAGATTAGAG
>CAISKH010000016.1 GCA_903885865.1 uncultured Mucilaginibacter sp. | reverse complement strand
CAAACCAACTACTGCACAACCCCAGAAAGTAGGCACTAATAATGCTACAGAAAAAAGTAAAGCGGTACCAGCAGGTACAACTAAAAATACAGTAGTTACTGGTCAACCAATACCTGAAAAAAAATAATTACAGACTTTATAATTAGTGTGGCCTTTTTAATTGATCGGTCAATCAATTAAAAATTATTCTATGCTATTGTATTGCATTAGGTCTTAGGCGTATTATAATTTATTAAAACTCAAATCATGAAAAAAAATCTACTAATAGCCGGCATCGTATTTTTGGCGCTTGCGCTGGGTATCTTTTCCTGTCAAAAAGATAACTCTAATAATTCATCCACTACTTCTACCAGTGCTACCACCTCTACCACTTCTACCACTAACACTGGTTGTAGTGCTTATTACGGTGCCAATAACTGCGTTAACAGCGGGTATTTGCCAGTAAGCTCTACTATATGTTGCCCTCCGTCAAATCCATATTATTGTAGTGTTACCAACTCGTGTTATACAACCTGCCAGGGTGCTATCGCAGCAGGTTGCGGAACACCTTCTTACTATGGTGGTTCAACTTCATCTACCACATCAACCAGTTCTACCAACTCAACCAGTTCTACCACCAGTTACAACTGTACTCCTTACTATGGAGCTAATAACTGTGCCAATTCCGGGTATTATCCTGTAAGTTCAACTACTTGCTGCCCAACTTCAGCACCTTATTATTGCAGCGCTACCAACTCTTGCTATGCCGATTGCAATAGCGCAGGCGCTGCGGGTTGCAGCAGCCCGTCATACTATGGAGGTTCAACTTCATCTACTTCATCCACTACCTCCACTACTTCCACAAATTCTACCAGCAGTTATAACTGTACCCCATACTATGGAGCCAATAACTGCGCCAACTCCGGGTATTACCCGGTAAGTTCCACTACCTGCTGCCCAACTTCATCACCTTATTATTGCAGCGCTACCAACTCTTGCTATGCCGATTGCAATAGCGCAGGCGCTGCAGGTTGCAGCAGCCCATCTTACTATGGTGGCAGTTCAACGTCTACTACCTCAACTTCATCTACTTCATCAACTTCATCTACCAGCAGTACTTCTTCGCAAGTCGTTTTCTGGACAGCGTCAAATAGCTATGGCTATATCAATGTGTATGTAAACGGAAGCCAGGTAGGTACTATTACCAGCTATTATAATGGCACCCCAAGTTGTGGCTCCAGCGGTTGTGTTACAGTTACAGTTACAGGCACCAACAACACCTGGTCTGCATCGCAAACCAATGGAAGTTTAACATGGACTGGCAGCTATTCATTAGGTAGTGGCTGCAACCCTATACAATTGCAATAAAACGAACGAACGTTGATACAGGCGGTATATGAAAATCATATGCCTATCTTATTAAAAAAGGAGACTGCATAAAGCAGGTCTCCTTTTTTTAGTTAGCACAGTTTGTAAACGGCCAATGGAACTCACAAATTACCACCGGCATTAACCTTTTGCTTATCTGCAATCTCTATTTAAGTTAAACGTATTTGATACTATTATAAGAAGTAGGTAAAAGTTAAACGTTTCTATTACCGGTTTGCAGAGGCAGGAACACCTGCACCAGTCATTACATTATCAGAAGCACTTGTTTTTTGCAACAGCATTTTCTCAATGCCGGGGTTAACCCCATAAGGCATCGTCATTTCGCGCATGTAGTAAACTGATAACGTGGTTATCAGTTTGTTGGCGCCGGTTGCTTTTTCATTCCAGGTGTTAATCAGATAACGTGCATAGTAAGGGCGCAAAAAGGAGTTTGAGCTTATAAATATATTCTCTGTATATTTTCTCCACCGGTCATTTTTAAATCGGGCCAATACATAATCAGGCTTGTTATACAATAAGGTATTATCTGCCGAATTAAGGTCAATCAAAGAGCCATCAGCTAATTCAGCTTCAAGAACCAGCCAGCCATCTTCTTTAAAAACGGTGGGCGAGAACATACCCCAGCTTTGATTTATTCTTAACGCATTCATGAGGGGTAAAAATGGTGGTGGAAATTCAATAATTTTACCAGGTACTGATGAAATATTCCACAGGGTTATCAATACAAACATAAACGTTAGCACAGAACCGGTAGCCCATGATACATTGTAATCTTTTTGCGGTCCAACCATGCTTTTTATGCGGCCCGTTATTGCATTTAACTGCAAGGTGGTAAGGTATTTTCCCGCCCGGTCCCAAAACAAGGAGGGTATAAACAAAAACGAGGCTGCTAAAAAGCAAAGAGGAAAAATGCCAATCATCATACACAGCAGGATACCCACATTAAAGGTGACAATAAGAAAAACAACCAGCAACCGCACATATTCGCGGCCAAAAGGAATCAGAAATATGGGCAAAATCAGCAACTCAAAAAGGTAAACTGCACGGGTTAGTATTAATGTAAAATTATAATGGTGCAATATAAAGATGCCCAGGGGCCGGGTAATCTGGTCTAAACTAAATGCATAATATATAGCGGTGGCATCGTACCACCACTCCCATGAATCTTTAAATATACCTGAAAACTGAAATGCATACAATATTTGTAACAATATCATCATAGTTACAACACTGGTATACCTGTCGGGGTTATTCCCGTCATGTGCCAGGTTTTTATCAATTCCCTTAGGCAAAAAAACAGAAAAGAATAAAAGCATGCGCAAAAGGTCATCTCCCCCCTGGTAAAGAATGGGGTTACGGTTTTGTATAGATAAAATGCCGGCCCAACATAAAAAGGCCATCAGGCGGGTATGATAACCGGCTATGAGCAGAACAGCACAACCTAACACTGCTATAAACAAAAGAAACTGAAAATAAAGGGCACCGCTGGCTGTTGCCAAAGACCAAAATGAGGGGTTCCAGTTATATTCAAAAAGAACCTTTAACGGCAGTACCCCATCATCAGTATAATGCGCTTTTAAATCGCTTAGGCGCATTAATAAATCATAAATAACTACCAGCCCCAAAGCTATCCGAAAACCGGTTAGCGATCTTTTGTCGATATAAAAAAAACGGTTAAATAATTCAATCATTTTGTTGGCAAAAGATGTATACCCGGGTGGTTAAATAATTTGTAGCAATAAAACTCCATTTTTTCTGAAAACAAGTTACTTTTAATTCATTAAATCTATTCTTTTATCTTTTATAAAATATGGACGCAAATAAATTTAAAGCATTGCTGGCACTACAGATATTAACATTAATTTTAGTTGTTAT
>CAISKH010000015.1 GCA_903885865.1 uncultured Mucilaginibacter sp. | reverse complement strand
TGCCAATTGCGGCTCGAAATAAAGTGCCACACTCCATATAAACAAGCCATAAAATAGCAGGCCGCTCATAGCGTCAAAGGTAAGCTGCCGGCGGTGCCGGCTTTTATATAATTTGCCAACACCCATATGGCGCTTTTTTTGTCGGTATAAGCTTGCCAGCGTAGTTTTTGCAGACGTATAAACAAACGTATCAGGGTGTATTTCAATAGCCGTATTAGCCGCAGTGGCGTTTTGGTTAACAAACAGGTCGTCGTCGCCCGAAAGTACCTGCATATGGGCGGCGAAGCCTTTGTTTGAAAAAAACAAGGTTTTGGTATACGCCATATTGCGGCCTATGCCCATATAAGCGTCTTTATTTAAGGCCGCCGACAGGTAATTTATAGCTGTTTTTAAGGTTTCAAAACGGATTATGGCGTTTAAAAGGCCTTTCGTTTTATAGCACGGCGAATAGCCCAGTATGAGTTGCACCTCATCATTAAAATGAGCCGTCATACGGGTTATCCAATTTGGAGACGCGGGTTGGCAATCAGCGTCGGTAAATAAAAGATGCTCGTTCTTTGCCGCCTTTATGCCTAAGGTAAGCGCGAATTTTTTCCCCGTTTTAAAGCGGATATGTTCATTTATAGTTACAATTTTGAGATGCGGATGCACTGCCTTCAGATCAGCCAGAACTAAATCAGAGTCATCGAACGAACAATCATTTACCACAACCACTTCAAAGTCGGGGTAATTTTGTTCCAGTATAGATGGCAGGTTATCCCTTAAATTTTGTGCTTCGTTACGGGCGCTTATTATTACCGATATAGGTAGCTTAGCTTCCGGAAGCTCGTCCGGCTGCTTATAGGCCGCCAGCGAGTTTTGATTATTCATCAAAAAGTACAACTGGACAATGAACGCCAGCATAAATAGGGTAAATAATGCGACTTGTATATAGGTTTCCAATTTGCAAAAAAATATGCGGCAAATTTGGGTAAAAAAATGTGAAATAGAGATTAGTTAATTAGAGATTAGCGATTAGTAGGCGACCAACCACCAATCTCTAATCTCTATTCACTATTTTTGCGCAACAAAAATGAAATTTAACCTAACAGCACAAGATCCGCTTTCGAAGGCCCGGGCAGGGGAGATCACCACTGATCATGGTACCATACAAACACCTATTTTTATGCCTGTTGGCACCGCAGGTACCGTAAAAGCCGTGCATCAGCGGGAGCTTAAAAACGATATTGAGGCGCAGATAATATTAGGGAACACCTATCATTTATACTTAAGGCCCGGTTTAGATACGTTGCAAAGCGCAGGCGGACTGCATAAATTTATCGGTTGGAACGGGCCCATATTAACTGATAGTGGTGGCTACCAGGTATACTCTTTAAGCGAGGTGCGGAAAATAAAAGAAGAAGGGGTAACGTTCCGCTCGCATATAGACGGATCGAAACACTTGTTTACGCCCGAAAATGTTATGGATATTCAGCGCGTTATCGGCGCGGATATTATAATGGCCTTTGATGAATGCACACCTTACCCTTGCGAATATATTTATGCTAAAAAGTCGATAGAAATGACGCACCGCTGGCTAAAACGCTGCTGCGACCATTTTGACCATACCGAACCTAAATACGGGTATAGCCAAACACTGTTCCCCATAGTGCAGGGCTCTGTTTATAAAGACCTGAGGGTAAAGTCGGCCGAGGTGATCGCTTCCTTTGACCGCGAAGGTAATGCCATTGGGGGATTATCTGTAGGTGAGCCTGCTGAAGAAATGTATGCCATGACCGAATTAGTATGCGATATATTACCAGAGCAAAAACCACGTTACTTAATGGGTGTGGGTACGCCTGTAAATATATTGGAAAATATTGCCCTGGGTATTGATATGTTTGATTGTGTTATGCCGACCCGCAATGCCCGCAACGGTATGCTTTTTACAAAAAGCGGCGTTATTAATATCAAGAACGAAAAATGGAAAAATGATTTTTCGCCTATTGAAGATGATAGCGAGCTATTTGCAGACAAACAATATACAAAAGCTTATTTACGGCATTTGATACATTCGGGCGAAATGCTTGGCGCGCAGATAGCAACCCTGCATAACCTGCATTTTTACCTGTGGCTGGTTAAAGAAGCGCGTAAAAAAATAATAGCAGGGGAGTTTTATAACTGGAAAAAAATAATGGTTAACCGTTTAGGCCAAAGACTATAAATGAAGAGCATTTTAAACAGGTATTTAAAAATAATTGACCGGTATATTATAGGTAAATACCTCGGCACGTTTTTCTTTACCCTGGTTATAGTTATAACCATTTCAGTAGTGTTCGATATATCAGAGCACCTGGACAACTTTTTATCGCATAATACTACGGTTTATGATATCGCCTTTAAATACTATGCGGGCTTTATTCCCTATTTTACCAATCTTTTGTCTCCTATTATCACTTTTTTAGCAGTAATATTTTTTACCGCTAAAATGGCCAATCAAACAGAGATTGTTCCCATTCTTAGTGGAAAGGTTAGTTTCAGCCGGTTTTTAAGACCTTATTTTATATCGGCTACATTAATTTTCCTGGTGTCATTTTTTGCAAATGTTTACCTTATCCCTTATACCAACAGGCTAAAGGTAACTTTTGAAAATACGCACGGTTTTAACGGCGATCCTACCAAGAATGAGGTACACCTGCAATTGGATAAACGCACCTATGTATACGTACAGTCGTATGATAATGCCATGCATACGGGTTTCCAGTTTGTTTTGGAAAAATTTGACGGGGATATACTGCGGGAAAAAATAGTTGCTACTTCAATTACCTATGATTCATTGAAGAACAAATGGACCATGAAAAATTATTCCGTGCGTTATATAAACGGAATGAGGGAAAAACTGACAATGAACCTACAGGAAAAAGACACCACACTAGCCCTCAAACCTGCTGATTTTGAAACGCATGATAATGTGTATTCGGCCATGTCGATGACCGAACTTAACAAAAACATTGAAAGTGAAAAAACGCGTGGTGCAGGGAACATGAAGGATATGCTGTATGAAAAATACAGGCGCTTCATTTACCCACTGGCGTCATTCGTTCTTACCATGATAGGGGTATCCATATCATCGCGCAGGGTTAGGGGAGGCATAGGCCTGCCGTTGGGCATAGGCCTGTTTCTTTGCTTCGCTTATATTGTGGTAGATAAGTTCGCGCTGGTATTCGCCATAAAAAGCGGTTTAGACCCGCTTATCGCCGTATGCGTCCCTAATGGTCTGTTTGGGTTATTGGGCGGCTATTTACTTTATAAAGCGCCTAAATAATGGCAGCGGCTAATACCAGCATAAACAAAAACCTGCTTATACTGCATTTCACGGTATTTATATGGGGGTTTACCAGCATACTGGGCGCCCTAATATCCATATCGGCAGTGCAGTTGGTCTGGTACAGGGTGTTGATAGCAATGGTATCGCTGTTTCTTTATTTTAAATTTGATAGAACGGCGTTTAAAGTAACCCGCAATTCCTTTTTAAAATTATTTTTTACCGGAGCCCTGGTGGGTGGGCATTGGATATTGTTTTTCGCATCCATCAAGCTATCAACCGTGCCGGTTACGTTGGTATGCCTGTCGTCAATGACCCTGTTTACCGCTATTTTGGAACCCCTGATCAACAAAAAACGTATCTCAAAGCTGGAGATCGTAGCCGGTCTGCTAATTATAACCGGTATAGTTATAATATTTAAGTTCGAAACCCGATATACAACAGGTATAATAACCGGTTTAACAAGCGCGCTGTTTGCCAGCGTTTTTTCTATTATCAATTCTAAGCACGTAAAAAATCATACGCCGCCCGTTATCGCCTTTTACGAGCTTACAGGTGCTTTTTTCTGGACTACCCTGTACCTGTTTTTTTTCCACGGGTTTAACCACGCCATGGTTTTAAAAAACGCTGATATTGGTTACCTGCTATTGCTCGGAACCATTTGCACATCGTTTGCCTATGTTGCCGGGGTATCTGTAATGCGCGAGCTTTCGGCTTTCCGCGTAGCGTTGGTTACTAACCTTGAGCCGGTTTACGGCATCCTGATGTCCTTTCTTTTTTTTGGCGATATGAACAAAATGACCCCCGGTTTTTGGGTTGGCGCATTGATAGTTCTGTCTACCATCTTCCTGTTCCCGGTAGCGCGAAAGCAAATTCGGGTACGCAAATAGCGGCGGCTCAGCGCCTGTATTTCTTAAAAAATTTGTCTTATTTCGTGTTAGTAAAGCAGGGTAGGGGGTGTAAGGAATATGCCGCTCATTTGCATTTTAAGCCTCTTTAACCCGCCTTATATTTAAACCATGTTCATATACATCTTTTAAATTTTAATCGCTCCAGAGCAAAATTTTAATATTTAGTTTGTGTATTGAATTGACGAAAATGGAGCGGTGAAAGGAACCATCATAATAAGTAAAAAATAAGGTAAATTTTAGGATAAATTTATTGCAAC
>CAISKH010000014.1 GCA_903885865.1 uncultured Mucilaginibacter sp. | reverse complement strand
TAGCTCGATGCAGGGCCGGTTTCAATTGAACCGCCGCCGCCCACACTGGTT
Source organism: uncultured Mucilaginibacter sp. (assembly GCA_903885865.1). GTDB lineage: Bacteria > Bacteroidota > Bacteroidia > Sphingobacteriales > Sphingobacteriaceae > Mucilaginibacter. The sequence goes on along the minus strand of CAISKH010000014.1, from coordinate 4,318 downwards.
TGTACCGAAGATACATACTGTAAACCAAGTACCGTCATTGGCCCGTGCACTATATGGGCCCCCATATCGCCCAGCACGCCGGTACCGTAATCCCACCAGCCTCGCCAGTTAAATGGCAATACTTTAACGCCATTAGGCTGATCAAGGCCAATTGGGTAAGGCTTCTCAGGGGCAGTGCCCTGCCACAGGTTCCAGTTTAATGTACTAGGTGGCGTAGATGACTGAGCGGGCCATTGCAAGCCCCTGGGCGTATTTGCCTGGTGGTCGCCCTGCGGCCAAACCGGACGGTCGGTAAAGCAGTATACATCGGTTACATCGCCAATAATACCGGCATCATACCATTCCGACATCTGCCTTACGCCATCGCTTGATGAGCCCTGGTTACCCATCTGGGTTTGCACTTTATATTTATGCCCCATATTGGCCAGCATACGTGCCTCGTACACATCATGCGCCATTGGTTTTTGTATCCAGGTATGTTTACCTAACTGCATAGCTGCCGAGCCAACTACCGCGTGAGTATGATCGGGCGTAGCAATATGCACGGCGTCAAAATTCTTATGCTCTTTATCAAACATTTCCCGCCAGTCTATATAGCGTTTGGCATCGGGGTACATATTAAATACTTTCGACGCGTAATCCTGGTCAACATCACATAAAAAAGCCGATTTAGCTTTGCCGCTTGCTACAAAGGCTTTAATATCGCTGTTTCCTTTTCCGCCTATACCTACACTTGCAATATATAAGGTATCGCTTGGCGCTCTAAAACCTTTGCCCAATACAAAACGCGGCACAATAGTAAACGCCGCAGCGGCAAGAGCGCCCTGTTTAACAAAATTTCTTCTTGAAGTACCACTCACTTTTTCTTCTTTTTCTTTCATATTATTAGTTTTACTAATGATTTTTAAGCGGGATAAGGCTTAAAATATTTAATTTCATGCTCCTAACGCTAACAACTATCAGTTGCAGCCGTTATTGGTTGATCATAATTGGTTTTATAAATTAAGGCCGCTATCAATAGTTCATAGCGAAAGGTTGAAATTATAAATTATAAAATGAAAATCAATAAAAAACCGTCTTTTAAACAGTAACATTTTTAGTATATAAATTGGTAGTGCCTTTCTTTATGTTAATTAACTATTAATAAAAATAGAAAATGATTCCTCCCTGTTTAATTAACAATGGAGAATAATCATTTTAATGTATTTTTTTAATTTTTTTTGACATCGCGTTTTAAAAAAAGTGCCTAATTTAGTCTGCGAAAACAATTTTATCTACTTTGCAGACAGACTATCTGTTAAAATCGCTATATATTACAAAATACATCATTACTTTTGCCGTCCATAATTATTATGAAAATCACCCCCTCACAGCTTAAAGTTCTCGCTATTGATATAGGCGGTTCGCACGTTAAAGCAACGGTTTTAGACGATAAAGGTGTTCTTTTAATGAATTACAGCAAAGTGGTAACACCACTGCCAGCTAACCCGGATAATATGGTAGAAGCCATAAAAACATTGACTAAAGATTTTCCTGAATATAACAAGATATCAGTAGGGTTCCCGGGGTATGTGCGCGATGGTATTGTTAAAACCGCGCCAAACCTTGACAACGATTCGTGGGCCAATTTTAACCTGGCAAAAAAACTGGAAGAAGTATTAGGCAAGCCTGCAAGGGTGGTAAACGACGCGGATATGCAGGGCCTGGGTGTAGTAGATGGTAAAGGATTAGAACTGGTACTTACCCTGGGGACCGGATACGGTACCGCTTTATTGTTAGATGGCAAACTGCTGCCGCATTTGGAGGTGGGGCAAAGCCCTGTTACTAAAACCAAAAGCTATGATAATTATATAGGTGAAAAGGCCTTTGAAACAGAAGGCAAAAAGGAATGGAACGAACGTTTGAAGATTGTTTTAAAAAATATGCAAACACTATTCAATTTCGACTATTTATACATAGGCGGCGGCAACGCGCGCGAAATCAATTTTGAATTAGATAAAAACGTAAAAATAATATCAAACAAGGACGGTATAAAAGGAGGGACACGGCTTTGGACGGCTGATACAGACCCTATGCCTGTTGTGCCTTCATCAACTATAAAATTAAGCAATTAAAACTATCATTAAAAAATGGATCCAAAAAATCAAAGCGTTGAAGAATTAGGAATTAATACGGTAAGAATATTATCTGCTGATGCTGTACAGAAAGCTAACTCGGGCCACCCGGGCACCGCAATGGCGCTGGCGCCTGTTGGACATGTGCTCTGGACAGAGTTTATCAATTTTAATCCTAAAAACCCTGATTGGGCAAACCGCGACCGGTTTATATTATCAGCAGGGCACGCCTGTATTTTGCAATACAACTTTTTACATTTGCTTGGTTATGATATTTCATTAGATGATATTAAACAATTTCGCCAATTGCACAGCAAAACTGCGGGCCACCCCGAATATGGCTTGTGTCCCGGTATTGATGTAACAACCGGCCCCCTGGGACAAGGGTTTGCAAACGGCGTAGGTTTTGCCATTGCTCAGAAACATTTGGCAGGCTATTATAACAAGCCCGGTTTTGACCTGTTTAATTATCATATTTATGCTATTTGCAGCGACGGCGATATGATGGAAGGCGTAACATCTGAAGCTGCTTCATTAGCGGGCCATTTGGAGTTAGGCAATATAATTTACCTATACGACGATAATAAAATATCTATAGAAGGCAGTACTGATATCACCTTTAACGAAAGTGTAGACGACCGTTTTAAAGCATATGGCTGGCACGTGCAGTTTGTTGATGATGCGAATGATACCCACGCCTTACACCAAGCCTTAGTTAACGCTAAAGCCGAAACTCAAAAACCATCGTTAATAAGGGTGCGTTCATTAATTGCTTATGGCAGCCCGAATAAATCGGGAACAGCAGGTTCTCACGGTTCGCCGCTTGGGGCCGATGAGGTTAAACTCGTTAAAGAATTTTTTGGCTTCGATCCTGAAAAATCATTCTACGTACCTCAAGAAGTAGAAGAATATTATAAAAAATCGGGCGAGCGGGGTATTGGTTACGAGAAAAAATGGAACGAACTGTTTGCAGCGTATGCCGAAAAATATCCCGACCTGGCTGCCGAATATGAAGCCGCCAGCAAAGGCGAACTACCAAAAGGCTGGTTGGCTAAAATACCGGTATTTAAAGGCTCCGATCCTAAAATGGCCACGCGCATGGCATCGGGCAAAGTATTGAACGCCATTGCGGGCAGCTTTCCTCATTTAATTGGCGGCGCGGCCGACCTGTCGCCCTCAACAGAAACTAATTTAAAAGAATCGGACTCATTTACTTCTGAAAACCGCAACGGGCGTAATTTCCATTTCGGTATCCGCGAGCATGCAATGGGTTCTGCTTTAAATGGCATGGCATTAACAAAGGGGGTGAAACCTTTTGGCGCAACATTTTTAATGTTTTCTGAATATATGCGCCCCCCTATCCGCTTGGCGGCCATTATGAAGATAAGCCCTATATTTGTTTATACGCATGATAGTATTGGCTTAGGCGAAGATGGCACCACCCATCAGCCTGTTGAGCAGTTGATATCGTTAAGGTCTATCCCTAATATTACGGTTATCCGTCCGGCTGATGCCAACGAAACCGCACACGCATGGCGTGTGGCTATTGAAAAAACAGGCGGCCCTACTGTACTGGTATTTACCCGCCAGGGATTGCCCATTTTAGACCAGGAAAAATATGGCAGCGCGGCCGGCCTGGAGAAAGGCGCTTATATTCTTTCTGACTCTTATAAAACACCCCAAATTATATTAATGGCAACCGGCTCAGAAGTGGCATTGATAATGGATGCGCAGGCAAAGCTGAAAGAAGAAGGCATTGCTGCACGCGTGGTAAGTATGCCATCGTGGGAATTGTTTGAAAAACAGGATCCTGCTTATAAAGAAAAAGTGTTCCCTAAAGCGATCAGGAAGCGTTTGGCTGTTGAAATGGCCTCACCCCTTGGCTGGCAAAAATATACTACCGATGAAGGTGATACTTTATGTATGACCACTTTCGGCGAATCGGCCCCGGCAGAAGATCTGTATAAGTTTTTTGGATTTACAGTTGATAATGTAGTTAAGAAGGCGAAAGCACTTTTAACCCCCTAACCCCCTGAAGGGGGAACAATAGTTGGATAATGAATTTTAAAATTGACAACAGATATTTATTAACCTTTGGCGTGATCATACTTTGTATGGTAACGTTTTCGGATTTGAAGGCACAGACTCCTGTTAATGAGAAAGCGGAGGCAAAAGCGTTTGTTCAGAAATTTTATGATTGGTAT
>CAISKH010000013.1 GCA_903885865.1 uncultured Mucilaginibacter sp. | reverse complement strand
GAGGTGAAAGGAGGGTGTGTTTTTTAAAAACGATACAGATATATTCGCCCGGCCCTTTATGGTATCGTTTTCATCGCTCAGTTTAATGTTAAAGCCGTAGTGCTGTACATCAATTATAGCGCCGGGAAGCTGGGCTTTGGTCGTGAAGGAAAAAATGAAGAATAAGACCGGTAAGTAAAGACGAATTTTGCACATAATTAATTTAAACAAGAAAACTAATATATGAATCTTGCTTCATGAATCAAAACAATGATGTAGGAAGGACGTGCTCTACCTCGGCATCCTCTTCATCATACTGGCCATAGCTGCGGGGTTGCTCATTTGTTTCATCACCTTGCGCATATCTTCAAATTGTTTAATGAGGCGGTTCACCTCGGGCAAATCGGTGCCCGAGCCTTTTGCAATACGGGTACGGCGGCTTTGGTTAATGCTATCCGGGTTTTCCTTTTCGTGAGGGGTCATGGACTGTATAATGGCCTCAATGTTTTTAAAGGCGTCGTCCTGTATATCTACATCCTTCATCATTTTGCCAACGCCGGGTATCATGCCCATCAGGTCTTTCATGTTGCCCATTTTTTTGATCTGCTGTATCTGGCTGTAAAAATCGTTAAAGTCGAATTTGTTTTTGCGGATCTTACGTTGTATTTCTGCGGCTTCTTTCTCGTCAAATTGCATCTGGGCGCGTTCAACCAGCGATACCACATCGCCCATACCCAAAATACGCGAAGCCATACGGTCGGGGTGGAAAACATCCAGCGCTTCCATCTTCTCGCCGGTACCAATAAACTTAATGGGCTTGTTTACTACCGATTTTATAGAAAGCGCCGCACCGCCGCGGGTATCGCCATCGAGCTTGGTTAATACAACGCCGGTAAAATCCAACCGGTCATTAAACACTTTGGCAGTATTTACGGCGTCCTGCCCGGTCATGGCATCAACCACAAACAAAATTTCCTGCGGGTTTACCGCGGCTTTTACCCGCTCAATCTCCACCATCATGGCCTCATCAACAGCTAAACGGCCAGCGGTATCAATAATGATCACATTGTGTCCGTTCTGTTTGGCAAAGGCAATACCCTCTTTAGCAATGGCTATCGGGTCCTTCGATTCGCGGTTAACGTAAACCGGAACGCCGATTTGTTCCCCTAAAACCTCCAGCTGGTCAATAGCGGCAGGACGGTAAATATCGTCGGCAACCAATAACGGTTTTTTATTTTTTTGCGTTTTTAAGTAATTGGCCAGTTTGCCGGTAAAGGTGGTTTTACCCGCGCCGTTAAGACCCGCTATCAATATAATGGTAGGCGAAGCAGTAAGGTTCAGATCGGCCGCTGTGCCGCCCATTAACTGTGCCAGCTCGTCATTCATGAGTTTGGTAAGCAACTGGCCCGGCGACACGGCGGTAAGTACGTTTGCGCCGATGGCTTTTTGCCGTACATCGTCGGTAAAGGCTTTGGCGGTTTTATAGTTAACGTCGGCATCAAGGAGGGCTTTGCGTATCTCCTTCATGGTTTCGGCCACGTTTATTTCTGTAATGGTTCCCTGTCCCTTCAGGACCTTAAACGCCCTGTCGAGTTTATCCGAAAGATTTTCAAACATTAGTATAGTTCAATTTTAAGCAGGCAAAGGTAAGATTTTGAAGTGTATCCGGTAAATTAAATATG
>CAISKH010000012.1 GCA_903885865.1 uncultured Mucilaginibacter sp. | reverse complement strand
CTCATCAAACCCGGCATTGAGCGATGAAAAGAACGCCGAATGTTTAGCGGCCGGCAAAGCAATAAAAATATTGCTGGAGAAAGATATTAAACCATCAGACATCATGACCCGCAAAGCATTTGAAAATGCTATGGTGGTAATTATGGTGCTGGGCGGAAGCACCAACGCGGTGCTGCACATGATAGCTATGGCCAAAAGTGTTGATGTAAAGCTAACGCAGGATGATTTCCAGGCGGTAAGCAACCGCATACCTGTACTGGCCGATATGAAGCCAAGCGGCAAGTACATGATGGAGGACCTGCATAAAGTAGGCGGTGTTCCCGCGGTAATGAAATACCTGCTAAAACAAGGCTGGCTGCATGGCGAGTGCCTCACCGTTACCGGAAAAACCATTGCCGAAAATTTAGAAGAAATACCCGAGTTGGATTTCGATACTCAAAAGATAATATGGCCCGTTGAAAAACCGGTAAAAGCAACAGGTCACTTACAAATATTGTACGGCAATATTGCCACCGGTGGCAGCGTAGCCAAAATAAGCGGCAAAGAAGGCACTCACTTTGAGGGCCCTGCCCGTGTATTTGATGGTGAATTTGAGCTGATACATGGCATACAAAGCGGCCGAGTCAAAGCCGGTGATGTGGTGGTTATCCGCAACGAGGGCCCTAAAGGCGCGCCGGGTATGCCCGAAATGCTAAAACCAACATCGGCCATTTTTGGAGCGGGATTAGGCGCTTCGGTAGCATTAATTACCGATGGCCGTTTTAGCGGCGGCACACATGGTTTTGTGGTGGGCCACATCACCCCTGAAGCTTTTGACGGAGGAGGCATTGCCTTAATTGAGGATGAGGATAAAATAATAATTGATGCCATTAACAATACCATCAATGTTATTTTAACCGACGAGGAAATGGCAGCCAGAAGGGCAGCATGGCAGCAACCCAAATTAAAAGTAACCAAAGGCTTATTATACCGATATGCCAAAACTGTTACCACAGCCGCAGAAGGTTGCGTAACGGATGAGTAACCCCCCGACCCCCTAAAGGGGGAACTCTAGGGCGAAAGTCGTGGAAATGAGATGAGAAAAAATATTAAATAACTTAAAAAAAATTCCCCCTTCAGGGGGTTAGGGGGTTATGGAAGTTGCACAACAGGAAATACTAAACAAAACCGCAGAGAAGGAAACCGTAAATATTTCGGGCTCTGTTGCCTTATTGGAAGCATTGATAGCGGAGGGCGTTGATACCATCTTCGGTTATCCGGGGGGCGCTATTATGCCTATTTATGATGCTTTGTATGATTATAACGAAAAACTCAACCATATCCTGGTGAGGCACGAACAGGGCGGTATACATGCCGGGCAGGGTTATGCGCGTACTTCGGGAAAAGTGGGTGTGGTATTCGCCACCAGCGGGCCTGGCGCAACCAACCTGGTAACAGGTTTGGCCGATGCGCAAATAGACAGTACACCTTTAGTATGTATAACCGGGCAGGTATTCGCTCATTTATTAGGGACGGATGCTTTCCAGGAAACAGATGTAATTAACATTACCAACCCGGTTACCAAATGGAACTACCAGGTAACTGATGCTACCGAAATTCCGGAAGTATTGGCCAAAGCATTTTATATTGCCAAAAGCGGCAGGCCGGGGCCGGTATTAATTGATATTACCAAGAACGCCCAAATCCAGCTGTTTGATTACGAAGGCTATACGCCTTGTAACCATATCCGCAGTTACCGGCCAAAGCCAATTGTGCGTATGCCGTACGTTGAGCAGGCCGCCGAATTAATTAACAAAGCCAAAAAGCCATTTATTATATGGGGGCAGGGCGTAATATTAGGTAGCGCCGAACAGGAGTTTAAAACTTTTGTCGAAAAAAGCGGTATCCCTGCTGCCTGGACCATCCTGGGCGCGGGCGCTATTCCAACAAGTCACCCGCTTAATGTGGGTATGCTGGGCATGCACGGCAACTATGGCCCCAATGTATTAACCAACGAGTGTGATGTATTGATAGCGATCGGGATGCGTTTTGACGACCGTGTTACGGGCCGACTTGATAAATATGCCAAACAGGCAAAGGTTATCCATTTGGATATTGACCCTGCCGAGATAGATAAAAATGTAAAAACAACCGTGCCTGTTTGGGGCGATTGTAAAGAGACCCTGCCTTTACTTACCTCATTGGTTGAACAAAAACAACATACCGCGTGGTTAAATAAATTCAGAGAGTACACAAGGCAGGAAGTTGAGGCGGTAATTCATGATGAATTAAACCCAACCTCGGGCGAAATGACCATGGGCGAAGTGATCAAACAACTAAACGACCTTACCCATGGCGAAGCCATAATTGTTACTGATGTTGGCCAGCACCAAATGGTAGCCTGCCGGTACGCGCAGTTTAATAACACCCGCAGCAACATAACCAGCGGCGGCCTCGGTACTATGGGATTTGCATTGCCAGCGGCCATAGGCGCTAAATACGGCGCCCAAGACAAAACTGTTGTAGCTATTATAGGCGATGGTGGTTTCCAAATGACCTTACAGGAATTAGGCACTATTATGCAAACGGGGGTCGATGTAAAGATCATCATTCTTAACAATCGCTTTTTAGGTATGGTGCGCCAATGGCAAGAGTTGTTTAATGACCGTCGCTATTCATTTGTGGATATTGAAAGCCCCGATTTTGTGGCTGTTGCAGCAGCGTACCGCATACCGGGCAAATGTATTACAGACCGTGCGGAACTGCCCGGCGCTTTAAATGAAATGATCAACAATAAAGGTTCTTTCTTATTGGAAGTAATGGTAACCAAGGAAAACAATGTGTTCCCGATGGTACCGCAGGGATGCAGTGTAAGTGAGATCAGACTGAAATAAGGTGAAAGGTAAAAGGCGAAAGCTGAAAGGTAAGAACAACCTAACGACAGCGAAGCTAAATGACTAATTTTAAGACAATGAGCAATCAAGACATAGAAAAGCAGGAATATAACATCACCGTTTATACAGAAAACCAAATAGGTTTACTAAGCCGCATTGCTATTATATTCACCCGCCGCAAAATAAATATTGATAGTTTGAATACTTCTCCGTCGGAGATCGAGAGTATTCACCGCTTTAATATCGTAATAACCGAATCGGAAGAAGTGGTACGCAAGCTTACCCGACAGATAGAAAAACAGGTAGAGGTTTTAAAAGTATACTACCATACCAACCAGGATGTAATATGGCAGGAGCTGGCGCTTTACAAAGTATCAACCGATGTAATTGCCGAGAAGGTAAGTGTTGAGCGATTGCTGCGTGAAAACGGCGCGCGGGCAGTGGTTATCCGTAAAGATTATACCGTGTTTGAAACAACCGGCCATCGCGAAGAAACCGATAACCTGATCAATATACTACAGCCTTACGGCCTTATAGAATTTGTACGCAGCGCCAGGGTAGCAATCATAAAAGACAGCGAAGGCTTTAACGCCAAACTACGCGAATTTGAACGCCTGGAACCGGGTGAGGAAGTAATAGAAAATGAATATTTAAATAAAGGGCAAAAAGTATTTACGATGTAACCCCCCAGCCCCCTGAAGGGGGAGCAATAAGGGTTGAAAATCAGTGAAATCAATATTAAACAAGTAACATAAACCAAATCGGTGAAATCAAAATAAAACATCGGTGAAAATCAAACAATAAAAACTAAAACAATGGCAAAATTAATTTTCGGCACTACGGAAGAAAATGTAGTAACCCGCGAGGAGTTTCCTTTATCAAAGGCACAAAGCATTTTAAAAAATGAAGTAGTAGCTGTTATCGGCTATGGCGTTCAGGGCCCCGGCCAGGCGCTTAATCAAAAAGACAACGGTATCAACGTTATTGTTGGTCAGCGTAAAAATTCAAAAACATGGGATAAAGCTATCAGCGATGGCTTTGTACCGGGCGAAACCCTTTTTGAAATTGAAGAAGCATTAGAAAGAGGAACCGTAATTTGCTATTTATTAAGCGACGCCGCTCAAATTGCATTATGGCCAACCGTTAAAAAACATTTAACTCCGGGTAAAGCTTTATATTTTTCACATGGCTTCGGTATCACGTTTAACGAACAAACCGGCATTGTTCCACCAAGGGATGTTGACGTATTTTTAGTGGCTCCAAAAGGATCAGGTACTTCATTGCGCCGTATGTTTTTACAGGGTCGCGGCTTAAATTCAAGCTACGCCATATTCCAGGATGCTACGGGCCGTGCTTTCGACCGCGTTATTGCTTTAGGTATAGCTGTAGGCAGCGGTTATTTATTTGAAACCGATTTCAGAAAGGAAGTATTTAGTGACCTTACCGGCGAGCGCGGCACACTAATGGGCTGTATACAGGGTATTTTTGCTGCCCAGTATGAAGTATTACGCAGCAACGGCCACTCTCCTTCCGAATCGTTTAACGAAACAGTTGAAGAATTAACCCAATCATTAATGCCATTGGTTGCTGAAAACGGTATGGACTGGATGTATGCCAATTGCTCAACCACCGCGCAACGCGGCGCTTTGGATTGGTGGAAAAAATTCCGCGATGCTACAAAACCGGTATTTGAAGACTTGTACAAAAGCGTGGCAACAGGTGTTGAATCGCAAAAATCAATTGATTCGAACAGCAAGGCCGATTATCGCGAAAAATTAGACGCGGAATTGAAAGAACTGCGCGATAGCGAACTATGGCAGGCAGGTAAAACTGTACGCAGTTTACGCCCGGAAAACCAGGCTGTAGAAGCATAGTTGAGATTTGAGACGTGAGATTTGAGATATGAGTATCTTGAATCTTACGCCTATCTCTCATAAAGAAATACAATGACATTTAATCGATGACAGGTCTGAATCTCAAATCTAACATCTCAAATCTAAAAACAATATGTTACACGATCCCAACCGAGTCTATGTTTTTGATACCACGCTCCGCGATGGCGAGCAGGTACCGGGCTGTCAATTGACTACCCCTGAGAAAATAGAAATAGCCCATGAACTGGAAGCATTGGGCGTGGATATTATTGAAGCCGGTTTCCCTATATCAAGTCCCGGCGATTTTCAAAGCGTGGTAGAGATATCAAAGGCTGTGAAAAATCCAACCGTATGCGCCCTTACCCGTGCTATAAAAGGGGATATTGATGTTGCTGTTGAGGCATTAAAATATGCCCGGCATCCGCGCATACACACCGGTATCGGATCGTCAGACATGCACATTAAAAACAAATTTAACAGCACCCGCGAGGAGATATTGGTGCGCGCAGTTGAAGCTGTAAAATATGCCAAAAAATTTGTGGAGGATATTGAGTTTTATGCTGAAGATGCTGGCCGTGCCGACATTCATTTCCTGGCAAAAATGATAGAGGCTGTTATTGCAGCGGGCGCTACTGTAGTAAACATACCTGATACAAACGGCTACTGCCTGCCTGATCAATATGGCGAAAAAATAAAATTTTTAAAGGAAAACGTAAAAAATATTGACAAAGCGGTTATATCTGTGCATTGTCACAATGACCTGGGTTTAGCTACAGCAAACTCCATAGCGGGCCTGCAAAATGGCGCACGTCAAATTGAGGGTACTATAAACGGGATTGGCGAGCGGGCGGGCAATACTTCTATCGAGGAAGTAGTGATGGTGTTAAAAACACACCCAAGATTAGGCTTACATACCAATATCAATACTAAAAACTTCTATGAGTTGAGCCAAATGGTAAGCACACAAATGCGTATGCCGGTACAGCCCAATAAGGCTATTGTTGGCAGCAATGCCTTTGCGCATAGTTCGGGTATACACCAGGACGGGTTCCTGAAAAATCGCGAAAATTATGAGATCATCAGGCCCGAGGATGTTGGTTTCCCTAACGCGAGTATCGTGCTTACGGCCCGCAGCGGCAGACATGCCTTAAAGTTCCATTTGGAACGGTTAGGCTATAACCTGAGCAAGGAAGAATTGGCCGATGCTTATCATCGCTTTTTGACATTGGCCGACAGCAAATTGGATATAACTGATGAAGATCTGTTAATATTGGCAGGCGACAAAAAATTTGCATAACCTACCTTTTCAAAAAAAGGTGAATTATAAACTATAAAAAAATGAGCAAGACATTATTTGATAAGGTGTGGGACGCACACGTGGTGCGTAAAATTGAAGGCGGCCCTGATGTGCTTTTTATTGACCGTCACCTTATACACGAAGTTACAAGCCCGGTAGCCTTTTTAGGGTTAAAGAGCCGGGGGATAAAGGTTTTATATCCCAACCGTACATTTGCTACGGCCGATCATAACACGCCAACCATTAACCAGCATTTGCCGGTTGCTGATCCGCTTTCGGCTAACCAGTTAAAAGCATTGGAGTCTAATTCCAATGAATATGGCATCAGTTACTGGGGCCTGGGCCATCAAAAAAATGGCATAGTGCACGTTGTTGGCCCTGAATATGGCATTACGCAACCCGGCGCAACTATTGTTTGCGGCGATTCGCATACCTCTACGCACGGCGCTTTTGGTGCCATAGCTTTTGGTATCGGCACGTCCGAAGTAGAAATGGTTTTGGCTACACAATGTATTATGCAGCCTAAGCCTAAAAAAATGCGCATCAATATCAACGGGAAATTAGGAGTAGGTGTTACGCCGAAAGATGTTGCCTTATTTATTATTTCGCAGCTGACCACTTCGGGCGCAACCGGCTATTTTGTTGAATATGCCGGTGATGTTTTTGAAAACATGAGCATGGAGGGCCGTATGACGGTTTGTAATTTAAGCATTGAAATGGGAGCCCGCGGCGGCATGATCGCCCCGGATGAAACCACGATAAATTATGTGAAGGGCCGCGAATTTACCCCTAAAGGCGACGCCTGGGATAAAGCCCTGGCCTATTACAAAACATTAAAAACTGACGCCGATGCTGTTTTTGATAAAGAACTAACCTTCGATGGTTCAAGTATCGAACCCATGATAACATACGGAACAAACCCCGGCATGGGAATGGGAATTTCTCACGATATCCCTGATGCGGCCCATGCGGAAGGCGGCGCGGCAACCTATGCTAAATCATTAGGCTATATGGGTTTCCATGAAGGCGATGCAATGATAGGCAAACCGGTTGATTTTGTGTTTGTGGGTAGCTGTACCAATGGCCGAATAGAAGATTTCAGGGCGTTTACTTCGTTAGTAAAGGGTAAGCATAAGGCTGATAACGTTACAGCCTGGTTAGTACCCGGATCGCACATTGTAGAGGCGCAAATCAAAGAAGAAGGCTTGCTGGATATCTTAACCGAAGCCGGGTTTGAATTGCGCCAACCGGGTTGCTCCGCTTGCTTAGCGATGAACGATGATAAAGTACCAGCCGGAAAATACGCGGTAAGCACCTCGAACAGAAATTTTGAAGGCAGGCAGGGCCCGGGTTCAAGGACCATGCTGGCCAGTCCGTTAGTTGCTGCTGCTGCTGCAGTTACAGGTAAAGTTACAGACCCGAGAACGTTAATTGAAGAATTGGTTTAATAGATAATAGTTCATAGATCATAGTTCATAGCCTATCATATCAGCACCATGAACCATCATCCATGAACCATGAACAATAAAAAACATGGCTTACGATAAATTTAACATACTAACAAGCACAGCGGTTCCGCTTCCGATAGAAAATATAGATACCGACCAGATCATCCCTGCCCGCTTTTTAAAGGCGACAGAACGCGTTGGTTTTGGCGATAATCTTTTCCGCGACTGGAGATATAACCCGGATAATACACCCAAAAAAGACTTTGTTTTGAACAACGCTATTTACAGCGGTAAAATATTAGTGGGTGGTAAAAATTTTGGTTCCGGTTCATCCAGGGAACATGCCGCGTGGGCTATTTATGATTATGGTTTCCGGTGCGTTGTATCCAGCTTTTTTGCTGATATTTTCAGGAACAATTGTTTAAACATTGGCGTATTGCCCGTACAGGTTAGCCAAAAATTCGCCGAAAAGGTATTTGCCTCAATTCATGCTGACCCCAAAACAGAACTGGAGGTAGACTTGCCGGCGCAAACAATCACATTGCTATCAACGGGCGAGAAAGAAACCTTTGAGATCAGCCCTTACAAAAAGGATAATATGATTAATGGCTTTGACGATATTGATTACCTGCAAAGTATTAAACCGGAAATTGAGGAGTTTGCAGCGAACCTGCCCCTTTAATATATAAACCGATAATAGTGTTGCCGCATAACCAGCCAACCTGCAAGATAATGGAACGAAGAAAAATAGAGATAATGGACACTACGCTTCGCGATGGGGAACAAACATCGGGCGTATCTTTTTCCATCTCAGAAAAACTAACCATAACCCAATTGTTATTGGAAGAACTTAACGTTGACAGGGTTGAGATCGCATCCGCCCGCGTTTCTGAGGGAGAATTTCAGGCTGTTAAAACTATTTTAAGTTGGGCAGAAATTAATGGATATGCAGACCGTATAGAAGTGTTATCCTTTGTTGATAACGGCGTTTCCATCGACTGGATGGTAAAATCGGGCGTTAAGGTTCAGAACCTCTTAACCAAAGGCTCATTAAAACATTTAACGCATCAGCTTAAAAAAACACCTGAACAGCATTTTTCAGAGATACAGCAGGTTATTGAACTGGCTAGAAGTAAAGGCATAGCTAGCAATGTGTACCTGGAAGATTGGAGCAATGGTATGCGCAATTCGCCTGATTATGTTTTTCAATATTTAGATTTCCTGGTTACACAACCTGTAAAAAGGATAATGCTGCCCGATACACTTGGGGTTTTAACACCTGAGGAAACCTTTAAATTTATAACAACAATAAAAGCAAAATACCCGGCTATTCATTTTGATTTTCATGCGCATAATGATTATGACCTGGGTACTGCCAATGTTTTGGAGGCTGTTAAAGCCGGAATAAATGGTTTGCATTTAACCGTAAATGGCATGGGCGAGCGGGCAGGAAATGCCGCAATGGCCAGCGCTATTGCCGTAATTCATGATTTTGCACCCGAGGTTGAATTGCGCCTTAAAGAATCCTCCATCTATTCGGTAAGTAAGCTGGTTGAAACCTTTTCGGGCGTTAGAATTCCATCAAATAAGCCCATCGTTGGCGAGAATGTATTTACGCAAACCGCAGGCATACATGCCGATGGCGACAATAAAAACAATCTGTATTTTAACGATTTGCTCCCTGAACGATTCGGAAGAAAACGTGAGTATGCCCTCGGTAAAACATCCGGCAAGGCAAACATCGAAAAAAATCTGCAGGAATTGGGCTTAAAGTTAAATGATGCCGACTTAAAGAAAGTTACCCAGCGCATTATTGAATTAGGCGACAGGAAAGAAACCGTAACTAAAGAAGATCTGCCTTATATTATTTCCGACGTTTTGGATAGCAGCCTTTATGGAGAAAAAGTTATAGTAGAATCGTATGTGTTAATGAATTCTATGGGGCTGCGCCCTTCGGCAACCATTTCTGTGCGTATTGATGGTGAAAAGTTTGAAGAGAACGCGCAGGGCGATGGCCAGTTTGATGCCTTTATGAATGCGCTTACCAACGTTTATACCAGGAAAAACAGGTGTTTGCCAAAGCTGATCGATTATGCCGTAAGGATAGCCCCCGGCAGCAGCTCCGACGCCTTGTGTGAAACTATTATCACCTGGCAAACAGATAAGAAAAAATTTATAACCCATGGGCTTGATTCAGACCAAACGGTTTGCGCTATTAAAGCAACTCAAAAAATGCTGAATATAATATAGAGATTAGAGATTAGTGATTAGTTGGCCCCGCCACTGATCGATATAAAAAATAAACTATAAATTATAAATATCACCCACAAAATAAATGAAACTAAATATCGCACTTTTAGCTGGAGATGGCATAGGCCCGGAGGTTATTGACCAGGCTGTTAAAGTATCTAACGCTGTAGCAAAAAAATTCAATCACGCAATTACCTGGACAGCTGCCTTAACTGGCGCTTGTGCCATAGATGCGGTGGGCGAACCCTACCCCGATTCGACGCATGAGGTTTGCATGGCAGCTGATGCTGTTTTATTTGGCGCCATAGGCCATCCCCGTTTTGATAATGATCCGAAAGCTACTGTTCGCCCCGAACAAGGATTGCTGAAAATGCGTAAAAAACTGGGGCTATTCGCAAACGTTCGACCAACATTTACTTTTCCTTCATTAATTGATAACTCACCGCTTAAAAGAGAGCGTATTGAAGGTACAGACCTGATCATTCTCCGTGAGTTAACGGGCGGCATTTATTTTGGCGAAAGAGGCAGGAAAGATGATGGAAATACCGCTTTCGATACCTGTACCTATACCCGTGCAGAGGTTCAGCGCCTGGCTAAATTAGGGTTTGAAATGGCGATGGCCCGAAGTAAAAAACTATGCTGTGTAGATAAAGCGAACGTGCTGGAAACCTCCCGTTTATGGCGCGAAACCGTACAGGATATGGAAAAAGATTTCCCCGAAGTTACCGTAAGCTATGAGTTTGTTGATGCCGTTGCCATGCGTTTGGTGCAGTGGCCAAATACCTATGATGTATTGATAACCGAAAATTTGTTCGGCGATATTTTAACGGATGAAGCATCGGTAATTTCAGGCTCTATGGGTTTGATGCCGTCTGCTTCCATAGGGGTACATACTTCGTTATTTGAGCCCATTCATGGCTCTTACCCGCAGGCAGCAGGCAAAGATATTGCCAACCCATTGGCAACTGTACTATCGGCCGCTATGATGTTTGAAGATGCTTTCGGGTTAAAAGAAGAAGCAGAGCTGATAAGGGCAGTTGTAAATAAATCCTTAGCAGAAGGTATAGTAACCGAGGACCTGGCCGGAAAAAACAAAGCCTACAAAACGAGCGAAGTAGGCGATTGGCTGGCTATAAATATATAGCACCTTCTAATAGCCGCAACAAATTTTTACCGCAAACGGGTATTGAATGGCGCATTTTTTGCTGGTAAATTATTTTTAGAGTCGATATACCATATTGGACAAATTATCGTATTTATTAATAATAGCCATGAAAAAACGTTTTAATTTCTTACCATTATTATTCTTGCTGCCATTTGCAGCATGTACCAAATCATCCGACAGTTCAACTAATCCCGTAAATCTGCCCAGGGGAAATTTTGCGGGGCAATTTATGCTTGTGCACCAAAGTTCGCTAACAGGCAAATTGGATACGTCTTATGCTAATATCACTTTATCACTCGCTGCATCGGGAAATTTTGCAGTAGGAGGAGATACAAGTAAAATACAGGCCGGCAGTTTTGGTATCTATAGTGGGGATGCTTCGAGCATTAATTTTATTGACGCCACAATTAACAAACTGACCCCAAATACTGTAAAAAAACATTTGAACGGCACATTTAACTATACTTATGGCGCTTCAACGCTGAAAATGAGTTTGGTAACCGATACGCTGTTTTATAATTATAACCTGACGAATTATTAAACTTGAAAAATAGTCCGATTAACCTGGAAAGATGATTTGCATTGTCGGGCGCCTGCCAATATCATTGGCCGACGAGGTTATCCAATTTGCGCTTATCCGGCGGCAACGCCTTATATTTTTTGTAAGAATCGTTGATATAAGCGGCCATTGAGGGGCCGTTATTATTGTGTATAAACGCATACGTAGGGCGGTATAACGCCATAAAATTTTCCAGTTCTACACCCTTTAAAGGAACAATGCTTCCCACATAAGCTACGGTAAATACTTCGTCTACATGGCGTTCCTGCTCTTCAGTATTAAAAAAACGTCTTAACCGGCGCGCGTCCTTTCCTTCTTTTGAAAACCAGGTACTGGGCGAAAGCACATAAACTTTACTCTTTGTATATACTTCCGGGTATTCCGCATGGGGGTCAAACGCTGCTTTGGATGAATTGATATTAACCTGGCGCAGGGCTATGCTGATCGGCCTTAGTTCAATGTTTTTAGGTTTCATATCTATCACATACAGGGTATCACCTAAATAGCCCGGCGAATCAAAAATAAGCAAGTGGCCCGGCTCCGTTTTTATGGCAAAACTCCCGTCTTTACCTGCCAGCGTAATTTGCTTATTAGCATTATCGCGGATGAAAACATTTGTCAGTTTTTCATGGGTACCTACTTCTGTTATATTTCCTTTTAATAGTTCCTGCGCGTTTGCTATACGAACTGTTAATAATACAATGGAAAATATAAAAAACCGTTTCATGGCAACCCAAGTTATTCTGCTAAGATAACTCAATTATAATACCAATAGTAACCCTGGCAAAACATTTAACAAATACATTACAAACAAAAAACCCGGCTCGCCACCGGGTTTTTGCTTTCTGGATTTTATTTTTTGTTTGTCCAAACATTATTTGCCGGATTATAATCAGGCAGTGTAGAATCCGGGTTGTAGGTAACCGATTCGACCGCTTCGGTAGATGGGTACCTGAACGACCAGCTCATGTTACGCTCCCAAATTTCTGCGGTAAAATTCACACGATCGGTTTTACCGCTAACTGTTTTTATTTCCAGCACCACCGGCATTGCCATTTTCTCCAGGTTATCAATAGTAATGATCGCCCCTTTTGCAGGATCATTATCAACATATTTAACACCGCGCACGGCTACATCCAGGCGCCAGTTGTTTTCAAACCAACCGCGCCAAAACCATTGCAGACTTTCGCCGGAAGCATTTTCTATAGTGCGGAAAAAATCATCAGGTGTTGGATGCTTAAAGGCCCAGCGTTGAATATAGGTTTTAAAGGCAAAGTCGAACCGTTCAGGGCCCAATATTTGCTCGCGAAGCATTACTAAACCCGCGCTTGGCTTGCTGTATAATAAAGTACCGTTATTAGTTTCCTTCAGGTTATCCGGGTTACTCAAAATTGGTTCTAATGTTGGGCGGGTAAAACTATTCCAGCTAAATAATAAACTGGTGGGGGTTGGCGCGCGATAGAATTCGCCTTTTAATGAGTTTTTGGTTGAAAGCGTATTAATAAAAGTATTAAAACCTTCGTCCATCCAGCCATATAAACGCTCATTCGAGCCTACGATCATCGGGAACCAGGTGTGGCCAAATTCATGGTCAAGCACGCCCCAGCCTCCGTTTAAGCTTACAAATACAATTCCTGGATATTCCATACCGCCAGCTTTGCCGGCAACGCCTGTGGCTGCAGGGTAAGGAAATTCAAACCATTTTTGAGAGTTATATTCAATTGAAGCTTTTATCATTTCGGTTGCGCGGCTCCATTGCGGGGCCCTGAACCCCGTGGCGCCGGGTTGTGAAGAACTTTCAACCGGGTAGGCAGAAATAGCCATTGATTTTTTTCCGCTCGGCAAATTCAATTTTGCTGCGTCGATAATAAATGCTGCCGATGCTCCCCATGAAGCATCGCGGGCGTTATGTATTTGAAAATGCCAGGTTAATTCTTTTTTACCTGCCGGACGTGATGCCGGGTCGGTTACTTCAGCAGCAGTACGTATCATTACTGTTTTATCGCTTTGTGCTGCTTGTGCCCATCTTTTTTGTTGTTCGGGTGTATATACATCTTTCGGGTTCAATAACTCGCCAGAGCATACTACAATATCTTTGGCCGCTGCGGTAATATTGATATCAAAATCACCATACTCCAGGTAAAACTCGCTCTCGCCGGTATAAGGTAAAGTATTCCAACCTTCTATATCATCATACACACACATCCGTGGGTACCATTGCGCCACCTGGAATATTTTACCATTTTTAGATTGATCGGTATTGACTATGCCCATACGGTCTGAACCGTAATCGGGCGATATAAAGGAATATTCTATCTTCAATTTTAACTGGCCACCAACCGGGTCAATACCTTTAGGCAAAAATACCTGCATACGGGTATCATTCACCATGAATTTGGCGTCGGTTGCCGTAGTGGTTTTGCTTCCTTTAGGCGTTACTAATATTTTAATTGATTTTATTTTAAAGCCGGCGTCAAATACCTGGCCTCTGCCCCAGTTACGGCTTTGCGGTATGCCTGCGGCGTTTAACGGAACCTGCTTGTTACCCCTTGAATCTAACTGGAATAAATTCTGGTCTAACTGTATCCATATAAAGCCCAATTTTTGGGGGCTGTTATTGGTATAGGTTAATACCTCTGTTCCTGTAATTTCGTTGGTTTCGTCGTTAAGTTTAGCGGCCAACTGGTAGTCGGCACGGTTTTGCCAGTATTTTGGCCCAGGCGCCCCGTCAGAGGCACGGTATTCATTCCCGTTTTTTGTAAAGAAAAACGGTTTCCACGTGTCATGATAATCATACTTTGATGCAGGTGCGTTCGGATCAGGAACATCAACAGCTCGGCCGGTACGCACAGGAGGCGGTGTGTTTGAATTAGGGGTTGTTTGCGGTGGAGTTGTTTGTGCCTCAGCGGTGGCAATAATTGCCCAAAAAGCCAGTACTAAGCGGGCTGTAACGTTAAATTTCATCAGTTAATTTTGTTAATTTAACTGTAAAAATATAAAAATATACGAATAGTAAGTTAGGTAAACAAATTATTACAAGTCGTGTAGGTATTTTTAAGACGCAAAATATTACGTCGTTGCAAAACACGCCGGAGCTTACTCAAAATGCAGTTGATAAACCGGCTCGTCAAACCCGAAAAATAAAAAATCTCCGTCCTCAATTACCGGCCTCTTTATCATACTTGTTTTTTGCTGTAATAATTGCAAAGCATCCGTTTTAGTCTTTATGCTTTCTTTCACTTCAGGGTCAAGCTGCTTCCAGGTTAGCCCTTGTTCATTCATAAATTTCTCATACCCGGCTCTATTGTCCCATTCCTGTAGTTTATCCATAGTTATACCCAGTTTTTTAAAATCATGAAACTCATAATCAACCCGGTTGGCCTTAAACCAATCCAACGCTTTTTTAACTGTATTACAGTTGGTGATACCGTAAACTTTCATAATTGTTAATTTGATATAGGAACAGGAGGATTTGAAGTATTTGGCTTTGTATTTTTTGTAGTATCATCATTATGAATTACCCGTTCATTTTTTCTTATCGCGTCTTTTAATTTTCCGAAACGGTAATTCAAACTTACACTATATACTCTTAAATAATTCTGATTGTAGCTTACCTGTGTAAAATTAGCTCCATTGGTATGGTTTATGTTATTGCGGAATTTGGTAAAAGGATTGCTTACAGAAGCTGATACTGTTAATTTGCTTTTCACTATTTCTTTACTGCCGCTAAATGCCGAATACAGGTATGAATTTGATTTTCCCTGTAAAGAAATATAAGGGCTATTAAAATTTAAATTACCATTTATACGATAGCCCTTTTTAAATTTATACCCTGTTGATGCATTAAAGTACCCCTGTAAACCCTTGTTATTCGTTAATAAACCATTAACGGTACCGGCTATCCATATATAATTCAGGTTCCCGTTAAGGCTAAAGTTCCACACCCTGGTTATGGGATAATTGATATTGAAATTACTGCCCAGCATACGGTTTTTACCAACATTGGCATAAGTAGAGCTGGTTATGCCGGTAGTGGGGTCGAAAATGGATATTTGCTGTATGGTATTGCTAGCTACGCTATAACTTAAACCAATATTGATCGATCCTTTATTATACCGGCTATAATTTAATTGAAAGTTATTGCTTACTACCGGCTTTAAATTAGGGTTGCCTGCATTTACAAAATTAGGATTTGAACGATCAACAAACGGGTTCAGTGTACTTATACCCGGCCGCGAAACCCGTTGGGTAAATCCGAAGTTTATATTACTTAAGTCTGCAAATTTTCTATTTAACGAAATAGACGGTATAAGATTTAAATAGTGTTGATCGACCGTCGACGCTGTTGTTATAAAATCAGCGTTAACTATGGTTTCCTCTAAACGGCCTCCTGCTTTGAACCCCCACTGTTTATTAATGTTGTATTGATAAGAATTATATGCGCTTAATATATATTGGGTATTATTATAAGCATTTGTACGCAACGGGTTCAGATCATACTGCATCAAGCCGGGGTTCAACGGATCGTATCTTAAAGAATCGTATTCGAAATTACTGTTACCATTCCTGATTATACCTTTTAAACCCGCTTCAAGATTTACGCTGTTTACCGTTTGAGCATAATCTGTCTGTATGGTTTGCTCCTTTGATATTTCTTTATTGTTTTGCTGATAGTCGGGGTTACCTAAAACCGGGTAACCTATCCGATCGGTGATACCCAATATATTAAACTGGTTATTATTAGCCTGTGTAAATTTGTAAGAGAAAGTTAATATTTGGTCCTTCCGGTGTTCAAACCCTTTCTGATAGTTAAACCCAACATCAAACCCGTCATAATTGCCTTTGCCATTATTGGCAATATCATAAGCCTGTGCAACTGTATTAGTTGAATCGGTTTTGCTGGAATATCTGTCGCTGAATGAAGTTGAATTTCCGCCATTAATATTAAATTCGGCAGTAAGCAGGTTTAAGGTATCCGGCTCGTAGCTAAACTCTGTTCCGATATAACCGCTATGGGCATCTGAATAACGGATACCCGATTGCGTAAGGTCGCTGGCGCCCTCCCCGGTAGTGATCCGGCTGTTCATACTGGTTGTTTGCGGGTATTTGTAATGATTGAGGCCGTAATAAGAAGCAACACCAAATTTGCCGCTTTTGTAGGTAAACGACCCGCCCAGGCCGGGACCGCCAACCGGCGACCTGTAATTTATATTTATACCGCCATTATAACCATTATCAATTTTTTTGTTGGTGATAATATTTATTATACCGGCCAGCCCCTCGCTGTCGTACTTGGCAGGCGGCGTTGTAATTACTTCTATCTTTTGTATGCTCGAAGCCGGCATTGACCTGAAAATATCCTTCGGGCTATGCACCACAAGGCTGGAGGGTTTGCCATTTATTAATATCTTATAATCGCCGCTGCCTTTTAATAATATGTTATCGTCAGCATCTAATGATATTAACGGAACTTTCCGCAGCATATCCAAAACACTCAACACCTTACTTTCCGGATCGGCCTGTATATCATAACTAATACGGTCAACCTCCTGCGTTATTAACGGCTTTTCGGCAGTAATATTAACCTCATTTAAACCATTTGCCGAAGGCCCCATAATTATTTTACCCAAATCTGTAATAACATCTTTGCCTGTAATATTAATGGTTTTTGTTTTATAGCCTAATGATGATAAGGACAGCTTATAAACGCGCGATGCAACGTCATCAAATTCAAAGGTACCGTCATCCTTTGCCAGGGTGCTTGTTGTGGGTTGTTTGGTGGCGGCGTTGATTAAAGAAACGGTAACATACCCCAACGGCGTGTTGGTGGCCGAATCTATCAGCACCCCTTTAATTGTTATTTTTTTACGGTTGTTTTGGGCTATAGCAATAATACACAAGCAAGAGCATAGTACTGTTAGTACAGTTTTTTTCATAAATTCCGGTTGCGCTTTATCATATCTATTTAAACGGGGTTTAAATATGGTGCGATTTACCAAAAATTGGCTTCATTACCGAAAGCGTAACAAGAGTATTACTTATTTATTGGTTTGATATGAATATTCGACCTAACGTTACAAAAGTGGCAATATTTAGTTCCTGCCGCCGCTGCTTGTATCGTCATTACTAATGCCGCGCTGATTTTTTTTAATGGCGCTGTTAAGTTTGCCAAACTTATATACAAAATTAAAGCCCGCTGTGCGATAATAATTTAAGAAATAATTATAGGTCTGAAAATCGGGTGTTTTAGTAAAGAAATCAAGCTTGTTAAACTTGCTGAAGGGATTACCCAAAAATAAAGAAAATGTAGCCTTTTTATTGGCCATATCCTTTGATACCTCAATGCTGTTACTGAAATACCAGTTATCTCTGCCCTCCAGCAATACATACCGGCTATCAAAGCCAAGGTTTACACCTATGCGGTAACCATCATCAAATTTATAGCTGGTGTAAGTAAACATATGGCCCTGCTGGCCGCTGTTGAAAAAGGGGCTGCCATTATAGGTCCCTTTTAACCAAACCTGCAATAATTCGGAATTAATATTTATACCAATTTTCTTACTTATCGGGTACTGGATATTTGCATCCACTCCGAGGCGTTTATCTTTACCTACATTAGCAAACGTTGTAGTAGTCACCGCGTTGTTAACGGTAACTATATTTTGAATAGTATTATCGGCAAATGTATAATGGGTGCTAAGGTTGATAGAGCCTTCGGCAAAATTGCCATAACTCAATTCAAAATTATTATTAACAGCGGGCCTCAATGCCGGGTTACCTATATTAATAAAATTAGGGTTTGACAGATCAACAAACGGGTTTAACTGGTTAATACCGGGGCGCTGAATACGTTGCGTAAACCCAAAGGTAAGGCTGCTGGTAGCATTTATAGTTCGTTGTGCTGACACAGAAGGGACCAGGTTATTATAATTCTGACTAAAAGCGCCGCCCCCTGTTGCTGTAAAATCGGCATTTATGTTAGTTCGCTCTAATCGTAACCCTCCTTTAAATGTCCATTCAGTGAATTTTAGCTGGTACGAGTTATATATGCTATACACATTTTGATGATAGGTAAAATCGTTGGTTTGCTTAGCCGCTGTTTGATATTGGTTGTTGGTTGCAAGCGTATCATTATGGAAATCACTAAAGTTATTGCGCAATATCATTTTTCCCCCTGCCTCAATGGTGAGTGTTTTTAAAGGCTGTATATAATCCAATTGGGCAGTATATTCTTTTGAGCCAGAATTATTGTACTGGCGATAATTTGGCGAATGGTAATTCAGCGTTTGGTCCGCGCTTACATCGTTAAATTGATCATTGTTTGAATAATTATAGTTATATGAGGCCGTTAACAACTGATTTTTATTATGCTTAAACCCCAACTGGTAATTAATGCCAATATCTGTCCCCATATTACTGCCTGTACCATTATTTAATAAATGATAAGCTTGCGAAACAGCGCTGGTAGCATCGCGCTGGGTAGTGAACTGGTCATTGCCGGTTGAATTAACGCCGTTAAAATGATTAATCGTGGCCGAGATCAAATTCAAGGTATCAAACTCAAAACTTAATTCATTACTAGTATAAGTATTACTGCCGCCACGATACTGCATGCCGCCTTGCACCAATGATGATAACGGGTTGTTAAAAGTGCTGGTATTACCAAACTCGGCCCCTAAATATGGCCGCCGTCCGCTGCCAACATAGCCGCTATAGCCTATTTTACCTTGTTTTACTGTAAGGTTAAGATTACCCCTATAACCATACACTGTATTATAATTTACCCCTGCCGAGCCATTGTAACCCTGGTCGGCCTTTTTTTGGGTAATGATATTGATAATACCCGCCAAACCCTCCGCGTCATATTTAGCGGGTGGCGTGGTTATAACTTCAATTTTCACAATATTGCTCGCGGGCATTGATTTCAGTATATCCGATGGGTTGTGGGCCATCATTGCCGATTCTTTCCCGTTTATCAATATTTTATAATTACTATTTCCGCGGAGTTTAATGTTATCCATACCGTCAACAGATAGCAGGGGCACTTTGCGTATCATATCAAGCGCGGTAATAAGCTTACTTTCAGGGTCGGCCTGTACATCATAGCTTAAGCGGTCAACCTCCTGCTTCATTAATGGTTTAACGCCGGTAATAGTAACGTCATCCAGTTGTTTGGTGGAGGGCGAGAGTACAATTTTGCCCATATCTATCACCAAAACTGTGTCCTTTAACTTTACCTGCTTATTTTTATAGCCCATATTTGCCAATACCAGTTGATATATACCAGCAGGCACGGTTAATTCAAAATAACCGTCATCCTTAGCTAAAGTGCTTTTAACGGAGGCCTGCGTTTTGGCATTTTGCAAAGCAACAGTGGCATAACCTATGGGCTGGTTGGTTACAGAGTCGGTAACAATGCCTTTAACAGTTAAAGTTTTTTGATTTTGGCCAAAAACCAATACGGATATGCAAACGGAGAAGAAAATAAGGATCAGTTTTTTCATAAGTGTTCAGCCAATAAGACACGAAAGTCAGCATCACGTTGCAGAGGGAAGAATTTTTAATATTATTTTACTCGTAAATTAATTTTCTAACCGTTTTTAACCGCTGGCTCCGCTGCTTTTGCCACCGCCTTTGGTATCATCATTATTAATGCCATGCTGGTTCTTCTTAATATCGCTGGTTAGCCTGCCAAATTTATAATTAAACCTTACCGCAAAAGTGCGGTAGTAATTTTGATTATAACCGTACTGGTAAAAATCATTAGTAGTGGTGGTATTTGTAGAGGTAATGAATTTGCTGAAAGGATTATTTGCCACCAGGGATATGGTTGCATTTTTCAGGAACGTTTTTGAAAACACGTTTGAATAATAAATATACTTATTGGTTGAGCCCTGCAAAACAACGTTCCCGCTAAAATAACCTGCGTCAATACCAAAACGGTAACCCTTGCCAAATTTATACCCAGCATTAGCGAATACATTGCCTGTATACCCATCGTTTTTATAAAACTCGCCGTTATACTCCCCTTTTAACCAAACATGGTTCACCTGGCCATTTATGGTAAATGATAGTTTTTTTGTTGGATTAAGTGTTGTATTCAAATTTAACCCCAGGGTGCTGTTGCTTCCCAGGTTCTGAAAAGTGGTGATGGTCACCGTATCTGCTTTGCCCCCGTTATTATTTATTTGCAGCCCGGTAACGTTTTGTATAGAATTGTTAGAGAACGCATAGCTTAAGCCAATATTCACCGGGCTTTTATTAAAATTGCTGTAATTCAATTCAAACGTATAATTCAACTCTGGCCTTAGATTAGGGTTACCGGTATTAATATACTTAGGATTGGTTTGGTCAACAAATGGGTTGAGCTGGAAAATACCCGGGCGTTGAATACGTTGGGTAAAGCCAAGATTTAAACTGCTGGTTTTAAAATTACGCTGAATAGATATAGATGGTATAAGGTTATTATAAGCCTGGTTTACGGTACTACCTGTCGATGCAAAATTGGCATCTATGGTAGTGTGCTCTAAACGCAACCCGGCTTTTCCCGTCCATTTCTCCAATTTTAACTGGTACGAATTATACAGGCTATAAACATTTTGCTGATAGTTAAAATTATTGGTTTGGCTGTTATTGGTTATGTATTTATTGGTAATGCTATCCCTGTCATCCCGATGATATTCACTAAAGTTATTCCGTAATATTGCTTTAACGCCCGCTTCGATAGTAATTTTTTTAAGCGGATGCGCGTAATCAACCTGGAAGGTATGCGCTTTATTACCCGAATTATTATACTGCTGAAAATCAGGAACGGTCGTTAGGGGATAATTTATCCGTTGCGAAAACAGGTTATCATTAAACTGCTTATTGGGCGAATAATCATATTTATACGATACGGTGAGCAAACGGTCCTTTTGCTTTGCAAAACCCAGCTGGTAATTAATACCCGCGCCTACACCTAAAAAACTGCCATTGCCTGTATTCGATAGTTCGTAGTGTTGATCAACCCCACCCTTACTGTTTACCAGGCTCGAAAACTGATCGTTAACCTGGTTAAAATCATTGCCTGATAACTCAAATGACCCGGCAAGCAAATTAAGGCTATCTATTTCATAGCTTAATTCGGTATTGGCATAAGTAAATATACCCCCATAGGCATTAATGCCGGTTTGCGATAAGGTAGATTGCTGGGCAAAAAAGTTTTGTGTGCTGCCAAAGGCCGCTTGTTTATTAATATCACCTTGTTGGCCATGGCCAACATAGCCTGCAACACCAAATTTGCCTTGTTTAAAGGTGCCATTCAAATTGAGGCCCAGTCCGTAAATACTATTCATGCGCCCGTTCAGGCCCATATTATAGCCCTGGTCGGCATTTTTTTTGGTGATGATGTTAATAATACCTGCCAAACCTTCAGCGTCATACTTAGCCGGTGGGGTGGTTATAACTTCTATTTTTTCAACATTAGTGGCAGGCATGGCTTTTAATATATCTGATGGGTTTTTAGCCATCATTGCCGATTCGCGCCCGTTTATCAAAATTTTATAATTACCGTTCCCTTTCAGCTTAATATTATCCGAAGCGTCGACCGATAAAAGTGGTACTTTACGCATCATATCCAATGCTGATATCGCTTTGCTTTCCGGGTCGGCCTGTACATCATAACTTATTCGGTCAACCTCACGCGTCATTAATGGTTTTACAGCAGTGATAGTAACCCCATCCAACTGTTTATTAGATGGCGATAGCACTATTTTCCCCATATTTATAATGGCGGTTGTATCAGTAATGGATACGGTTTTATTTTTATAGCCCATATTAGCCAATACGAGCAAATAGGTTTTGCCGGCAGGCACTGGCATTTCAAAACTGCCATCGTCTTTAGCTAAGGTGCTTTTAACCGGCGCTTTTGTTTTAGCATCCTGTAAAGCAACGGTAACATAGCCTATTGGCTGGTTGGTTACCGAGTCGGTAACGGTGCCTTTAACAGTTAAATTTTTTTGAGTTTGTCCAAATACTATTGCAGAGAAACAAATGGCGGAGAAGGTTAGTATCAGTTTTTTCATAAGCGTTCAGGTAATAAGACACGAAAATGTTTATACCGTTACAGATTATGAAACTTTTAACATTATTTAACTATAAAGTTAGTTTTTTAACAGTTAAGTGTTAAATTTTTTAAAGCAAAACATCAATTTAGAAGGCTGTGAAACTTATTTTTATATTCTACCAGTTGGGCCTGAAATCTGTTATTTAATTCTGCTTGCTTATTTTCCCTGGTAAGTTGTTCCATACCGCTTAATATGGTTAAACCTACCTGGACTACGTGCTGGTCGGTATCGGCGGGGTTATTTTGAAATACGCGGTAATTATAGTTTAGCTGATCTACTACATATTTATCTATACTATCAGCATACTTATTTCCCATTTTCATCTTTTTTAGCTTATAGGCTGTATCAACAATAAAATATTTATTTCGTACAATATCAATGTGCGGATTCAGATCGGGCATCACTTCATCATATTTATTTAAAGCCTTAAGCGCCATATCAGGGTGATTTTCCTTTATTAAATTTTCTGTTAAGTCAATAAATGAATTTAAAATTAAAGGATAAAACATGGTTTTTGATACCTCATCCAGGTATTTGGCATTCTTAAAATTTCCCCATTTATACTTGTTCATTATATTGTCATACATCACCATGCTGTTGGTTTTTCCTAATTCATTATCTTTTGAAACGGTATCCGCTTTAAAAGGAATTAAATGATATACAAAGCCTTCTTTATACAGGTATTTTTGCAAGCCAATAAAGTCAGGCCCTCCAACTGTAGCGGTAAAACAGATGGGTCTTTTCCAGTCATTATGCGCCAAAATATCCAGCAATGCCAGGTTTTGTTTGGTGATATAATTAATGGGGAATGTCCATTCCATACTGGAGGCAATTTTGCTTTTTTGATCAGCGGGAACAACGCCATTTTTAACTACATTGTCAGCATCAACAGTTATTTTAAAGTTTTTAGTAGGAAGATAGTTATCTGTGTTACCATTTTGATACTCAACTTTAGTCCGGCTATCGTCAGATGTTATAAAATCAAATACATCCTTTAACTCAACAGGGCCGGGTATCTTTGCATCGTTAAATGCTATCATCTCCCGCGTACCTTCTTTATATTTATCAAAAGGCATAGTTATGGGCAGGGGTGCTGATTGGTTTATTTTCCGCTGCATTTGAAGGATGTTCCAGTCGGCACTAAATAAATTTAGATTAACCAAGCGTACATCGGGCCGTATACCTTCCACTTCCTGGTCATACCATAGCGAGTAAGTGTCATTATCGGGGTCATCAAACAAAATGGCATTGGGCGGGCACGACACCAGGTAATTATAAGCCAT
>CAISKH010000011.1 GCA_903885865.1 uncultured Mucilaginibacter sp. | reverse complement strand
CGGCTATATCCATATTCAGGTTCCGTAATACAACCGTTTTATTGCGGTAATTCATAATGCCTTTTTGATGCTGGCCCAGGCCGTATACCGCTTCATTATCAGCCAGTTTAAAATCCTGCGAAATTGCGTAAGTGCTTTTAGCGCTATCCATAACCGGCGTAAATTGCGCCCCTTTTTCGGCAAGCAGTGGTTTATTGGCGATCGTATAATATTGGATATTACCTGTTTTAAGGTCGAGCGTTACTTTTAGTGATTTGCTTGTTAACACCAATCCGTTACCCGTTGTAGCTATGGTAAATTCTGTTTTTGCGGGATGTTGTATTACGCTAAGGCTGTTCTTATAAAACTTTGCACCTGCCGGATATTTTATTATCCGTACCACATCAGGTGTAAAAAACTGGATCTCTATATTGGCGCCGTTTATCGAGGTTTGCAGGCCAAGATCGGTTTTTTGATAGGATTGTGCATGGCTTTGCTGCATAGCAAAGGTCAACAGCAATAGGGTAAGTAGTTTTTTCAACATGGTAATATTGGTTGGTTTATCATTAATCGGTTATGGCATGGTCATTAGGCAGGTCCGCGCCGGCCCACGCTTTTTTTGATGTCCAATCGGCAGGTGCATCCACCCAAAAAGCATCATTTGCAGGCAAACCTAATGATAAAAGTCCTGTACTGCAAAGGTAAACGCTTCCTGCTGAAATATAATCCTCGGCAATACCCGGCTGATGTCCGGCAAAACCAATTTGCAGCCAGCCTTTATCATCAAAAGTGCCCGGTGCTTCTATCATCCGGCTAATTATTGATGATAGCGCCCCGCGAACCTGCGCTGGTAAAATAGTTCCCGGTAATTGCTTCATTAGCGATATTTGCGCGAGTAATTGGAACGCCCCAAACCTGTAAGCCAGTGACCGCCCGATTACAGGGAACGTGCCTTCGGGCGAAATCATCCGCTCCTGTATCTCTGCGTAGCGTTTTGCCCGGGTCAATAGTTTGGTATAATGTTCGGCAGATAGTTTGTTTTTATCCAGCATCACTTTCGCAATATCCAGTAACATAGGGTGTATAACATAGCTGTTATAGTAATCGAAATGGAAAGACGGGCCGTCTTTGTAAACGCCATCGCCCGCATACCATTCTTCCATTTTGTTAAAGGCATAATTAATAACTTCCAGGTTGCAATTATTCTCTGCCTTAAAAATAAAAACCTCAATCATAGCGCTAAAGAGTACCCAGTTATTGTTGCTCGGTTTTATTTCGCGCGAGAGTTTTAAAGCGCTCAGTACATTGTTTTTAACTACTGCTTCAAGCGGCTCCCATAATTGATGGTAACCTCTTAATAAGCCGTGCGCCATAAATGCAGCATCAACTAACGGCTGTGCACCGCCTGTTTTGCCAAATATCATATAATCAGGTGATGACGGATCGACAGCGGCTTTAATGGCAGTATGGGTTAGCTTAATATATTTTTCACGAAGCCTCCCTTCGGTGGTATTGTCCGCCCCAAGTTCCAGCCACGGCGAAATT
Source organism: uncultured Mucilaginibacter sp. (assembly GCA_903885865.1). Lineage (GTDB taxonomy): Bacteria > Bacteroidota > Bacteroidia > Sphingobacteriales > Sphingobacteriaceae > Mucilaginibacter. The sequence continues at coordinate 1,727 of CAISKH010000011.1, read as the reverse complement.
CCCGCCAATAGCCTGCCAAATGCTTCGAGATAACTAACCGGGATACGGCCTTTTGTTTTGCCTTGTGCAGGCATGGAAGATTTTAGCTTTCCGAGACTTAAATTAGTTAGTACAGGATCGGCAATTTTTACAAGAACGGATACCCAATACCGGCGTGCCTGGCTATTTTTATCGTTACCATTTTGTGATGTACCAGAAAGGGGTAACAGGTAACCTGATACACCCGCTACCGGTACGATCTTTAAAAACTTTCTGCGCAGCATACGGATCGTTCAGTTTATTTAGGGGACGGAGGCTTTGTATTACTGCAAATACCATCAGCAACAGGGTTAGTGGCTTTTTTTAACATATCGGTTTATTTACAATTGGTTGATCCAAATATAAATATATCTGCGATGTGTGTACGATTATATGAAGTTTTTGTCTTGTTCTGTTAAGGATGTGGGATGTGTCACTCTTGTAAGTGTTTAGTAATTCGGTAACAGATTTTATTAAAGGTACTGCTACAAACCTGGTAAATTTTTTTCGCTTTTAGGGCGAAAAATTTATCAGGTTTGACTTTTTTCGGTGCTCATTTTAGCCATATCAACTGGCGTTTTTCCACCGATCCCCTGATGCGGTCTTTCGTGATTATAATAACACATATATTGTAACAATTCATCTTTTAATTCTTCCAGTGAATCAAAATCGGTTTCTTCTATCAGGTCATCTTTTAGTGTTCGCCAAAACCTTTCCACCTTTCCATTGGTCTGTGGCCTGTAAGGTTGTGTATACCGGTGCTTGATTTCCAACTCAATCAACATGCGTTCAAATGGATGGTTCATTTTGCTCTGGCTGTTTCTTTGTCCAAATTCGGGGCCATTGTCTGATATGATCTCTTCAAATATTATCCCGTATTGATCATGCAGCATATTGATGCATTTTAAGGTAGCGAACATAACCGTCAGGGCGGTGACATCCTGTGTTACTTCTGCCCATGCCAAACGGCTATGATCGTCTAATAAGCACACCAGATATAGCTTTTGGCTTTTACCCCTGATGATGGCTTTGCCCAAATGATGACAATCCACATGTCCAAGTTGTCCCATTTTTTCTTTAATGATCTTTCTCTTGTTCTGCTTCATTTTGGGAGTTAACCTGTTTAGCCCATAACGTTTACTGATGTTATACACCCCCGATGCAGATGGCGTAAATTTATGCAATCGCGGCTTTAAAATACTAACGATCTCGTGCTTTGAGTTTCCTTTCTGACGCAGTTCTATAACCTGGTTTTCTATAAACGGTAATGGCCGTCGGGTACGGTATCTGGGACCTCGTTTTCGCGGCAAGAGGTCTGATTCCTTACCACCCTGTTTAAAACGGTTATAATATTTGAGAAAACTTTTCCTGTTGGTGCCCCAGGCCTTGTATAACTCTTCTACAAATTTATAAGATGGGTGGGACTTTGCTTTTACCAGCTCGTATTCCCTGATCATGAAACGATAAGTATCCAAATACCGTCGCTCTACTGTTAAATCATTCGTGTTTATTGCCATAACAAAATCAATTTATGTATTATTGATTCTGTTACCGAATTATCTAACCTTTACAAGGGTGACACCCCTATATTTTACTGTCCCGGAGGCGGGCCGCCCGGAGGGCCTTGTGGTCCGCCTGGTCCGCCTGGTCCGCCTGGTCCACCACCCTGGGATCCGCGACGTCCGCCCAGACCACCGCCCTGGCCTCTG
>CAISKH010000010.1 GCA_903885865.1 uncultured Mucilaginibacter sp. | reverse complement strand
GCTTTAGTGGTTTTATTGGCGGCCCTTCAAAAACAGCCGATATTGAACAGGCGCTGGTGCTTGGCGCGCATGGGCCTTTAACCATGACTGTATTTATTGTTAAATGATCTTATAAAAATATAACCATCTATGGCTGATACTATTGAGATAAGGGGTAACCTGCAAAAAACTTACGGCGACGTTTATACACCCGAAGCCCTTGCGGCGCTTGAGGCCCTCGCACATTTTAATGCGGTTATTAAAGAAGTTATGGCTGCGCGCATTCAAAAGCGGACGGAGCGTTATCAAAATAAAACCAGGATCACCTTTCCTGATCCCCAAAGTTATATCGCCCGCACCAATATAAAAGTTCAGGATGCGCGAGACGGAAAATTTGAAGGCTCGGTTATACCTGCCGATCTGCAACGGCAATGGATACAGGGTACCGGCCCAGCCGCAAAACCAAACGCGCCTTTGGAAAGCAGTATTCGTAACGTGGCGTATGCCTTGCTTTCGGGCGCCGACGGGTGGATGTTTGACGGGGAAGATGCCTTAGGGCAAACCGGCTCCATGTCGTTGGATAATCAGCGCAATCTTAAGCTCGCCATACGCAAGGACCCCATTTTTTTAAAGGTGGCCGAACAGGTAGCTGGACAAATGAATGAGTGGGCTATGGGCTTTTTGGGCCGCAATATTATTACCGATTGGAAAGAACAGCTCAATTTTACTACTAAAATGTTCCGCGCGCGCGGGCTGCACCTGGATGACCGCCATATCCGCGACGCGGACGGGGTAGCAATGGCAGCCTCAATAGTCGACCTGGTACTGTATGTGGTAAACAATTATCGCCAATTGCAACAAGAGGGATCATCAATAGTATTATACCTGCCTAAAATACAGAAAGTCGAAGAGGCCGCGGTATGGAATGAAATGCTCACTGCCCTTGAAAACCATCTCGGCATAGCGATTGGAACTATAAAAGTTTATTTACTGGTTGAACAGTTAGAAGCAACCTACCAGTTAATGGAGATAAGGGCCGTGTTAGGCAAACATTTTGTTGGGTACAATACCGGGCGATGGGACTATATAAACAGCGTAGCCGATGCTATGGGCTGGGATAAGGGTTTTATCAACCCCAATATCGAGTCGATATTAATGACCTATGGCTATATGCGCATTTATGAGGACAGGGTGCGGCGGGTAGTGAACACACCTGATAGCAAGGGCAATTTCGCCTTATGGCAGGGTGGGATGGAGCCTAATATCCCGGTAGGTTCGGCAGCGGGTGTTTCGGCCAGTATGGAAAAAGCCATAGCCGGGGCAGAGCGCGAACAACGCGAAGGAGCCAGCGGAAAATGGGTGGCCCACTGGAAAATGGTAAATATTGTAAGGCCAGTTTGGGAGAAGGTTGGCGAAGCGAACCAGTTGGGAAGGAAATTCCCTCCGGCAACTTATTCGCAGCAGGATGCCGATGGACTGGTGTTAATAGAACCTGCCCCAACTACCATACGCGGGGCGCGTAACCTGTTGAGTGTTGCTATACAATACGGCAACGCTTTTGGCCAGGGTATGCAGGCAGCCGCCCTGAAAGCCGCCGATTTTTTTGGCAATGACGATGTTTTATATCTGATGGAAGATATGGCTACCGGCGAGATACGTTTAAGTATACTGTGGGAATGGCTGCATAAAGGCGCCGTTTTTACGGACGACGACCCGGAAACAGGGGTAAAAACAGGTGATGTATTTTCGAAAGAAATATTTAACCGGCTGATGGAGGAAGAATATAAAAAACTGCTGGCGGCAAGTAATAAGGATGTTTTTGATGAATCAAAAACCACAACACTCCCTATTGCCCGCGAAATAGCAGATATATATGTAGTAAGCGAAGTTAAATTCCCGTGGTTTGTTGACCTACTAAACATTAACCTGAACAATAGTAGTTTGGAAGTGGCAAAGCAACGGATCAACCTATATATAAATACATTTATTAAAGAGGGCAAACGTATTACAGAGAATTTAGATTTTTAAATTGAAAGGCTTGACGCTAACCTAACTGCTCAAAAGGCAACTCAACAACCATAGTAGCCCGGGTATAAAAATCTTTAACGAGGTTGATTATATTGTTTTTTAGTTTTGTATGCTCTTTTTTTAAGCCGGAAATTGCTGGTTCATCTTTTATTTCACTATTTAAAAAAAGCGCTGTCGCCATAACATTATCGTGCCATTCGCCGATGGCTTTTTGTACCTGGTCCGCGTAATCTTCATTAAAGCCAGTGTTTAGCAGTGGGTGAACCAATTTATTATTATACATTAAATTTTTGATCAGTTTGCGGCATTGATGCAACTCATCAGTAAACTTAACGTCCGCAAGGGAATCTGAAATTTGCTCCAGGTACTGTCGGTAAAACAGGTTGACAGGCATATTGCCCAGCGGTTTTATTTCCTTTACAAGCGTTTTATGTACGACTTTTATTTTTTCAAGATGTTTAATTTTGTTCGATCTGAATTTTTTAGCGGCTTGTTCCATCAGGTGCTGCTGGCTGTTTACAAGCGTACCGTCGGTTGTTTGGTAAGTTTTGATCAGTTCCAAATTAATATAAGCGGTCCTGATGTCGCCGGCCTCTTTAAAAACCTTTTTGACGGGTTTGAATGCTTTTGTAAATTTGGGGTGGTCTTCAGCACTGTCTGCTAATATTAAAAAGGCAAGTATTTTTTTAACCTGCACCCTGAAACAATGCAGGTCTTCCTGTACCTCTTTCCGCATATAAAGTTTAAGGCAGGTTTGCATATCTCCCCACTCCGTATCGAAATACTTTACTTCTTCTTTTTTTTTCATCCCAACCTGTATTTATAACAAGCGGGGATATTGCCTGTTTGTCATTTTTTAATTTTTTGGAGTATCCGACAACTCCAGCGTAAGCGAAGAATTGGCATTCAACTTATTATATGCAAAATGCAATTCTTTTAAATTATTGCCGTTAAGCTTTGCCGACCGGATATAGATGCTTTTTTCCGAAAAATTATTGGCAATGATCGTGAACTTATCCGCTTTGTAATAGGCCTTGTTTAAATGAATGGTTATTTTAGGGAACAACGGTGCATGAACATACAGTTGCTGATCTACACCGCAACCGCCGCTGATATCAAACAGGCCCAATGATGCCAACACAAACCAACCCGATAATTGTCCCTGGTCGTCATCGGCCCCCTTATAGCCAAATGGGGTGGTATCATAATAGGTATCCATAATGGCCCTAACCCATTTTTGGGTAAGGTCTGGCCGGCCAACATAGTTAAATACGTATGGGTTTATCAGCGGTGGTTCATTAGCCTGGGTATAGGCCCTGTCATGAAATTTATCTTTTTCTGATACTGTAAAAAGACTATCAAGAAAAGCGATCGACCTTGCTTTCCCCATCTTGTTTACCAGGCCCGGAATATCATGCGGAACATTGAAAGCATATTGCAGCGCCGTTCCTTCTTCTAATCCTTTACTGGAGGCCGGGTTATAAGGGCGCATAAAATTACCATCCGAGTTTTTGGTATAAAGAAACCCGTATTCGGGGCTATACATGTTTTCCCAGTTTCGCGAAGCTTTCATTAACTTATCATAATCGGCGGTCTTGCCCAGTTTTTTGGCGATCTGGGCAGTTGCCCAGGCGGTATAAGCGCTTTCAAGCGTATGCGATCCACCTGCCCGCGGGCTCTTATCAACCGGAATATAGCCCAGCTGCCAAAAATAACTCATATCAGGTTTTCCTACACCTATCGGGCGGCCAACCCATTCTGTCTCATTTTTAAAACAGGCCCTGTATGCTTTCTGAATATCAAACGTAGCAATGCCCCGGTTTATGGCATTCGCTATGATGGTCGACGTTTGGTTTGATTCCATTCCCGGCATAAACTTATCGGCAGTTACACCATCGGGCAGCCAACCCGTTTCGTCATATATATCCAGCATACATTTGATATAAGAGTTACTATGTTCGGGGTAAGCCATCGACCAAAGCTGTATAAAATTGGTATAACCTCCCCATAACGCGTCATTAGTGTAATGGCTATAAGTTGGTACCCCGTTTTTTAATGGTATTTGTTTAACCTCGTTATTGTTAGAAATGTACTTGCCGTTCGCGTCGCTGCAAGTGCCCCTGCCCAGCAATACCTGGTAAAGAGAGGTATAAAATTTAACCTTATTTTGTTCGGTACCGCCTGATACTTCAATTTTTGAAAGTTCCCTGTTCCATGTTTTTTTGGCGCTTTCCCTCACCTGTGCGAATGATTCTCCATGATATTCGGCATTTAAATTTTTCCATGCCTGTTCGGTACTTATAAACGAAACGGCTACCCTTACTTCAATAGCTTCGCCTTGTTTTGTTTTAAAGTTCAGGTAAGCTCCGCATCCTCTGCCGTATTCCGCCCGCAGTTTGTTATTATGCGTAGTATCACGGTAACAGCCGAAGGATGCCGCTGGTTTACTGAGCGTAGCTGCGAAATAAACCCGTATAGATTTTTTTTCGAGTCCGTTGCGCCATACCTGGTAACCGGGTAAGGCAATAGTATACCCCTGTAATTTTGACGGCGACAGTATTTCAATTCCCGCGCCCAATATGTCCTTGCTTTCGGCGCCGCCAAAGCTAAAGCCGCCCGCTTCACCTAACAGGTGCCCGGTATCAAAAATTATATGCGCGCTGTCTGATGCCGGGAATGTGTATTTATGTACGCCAACCCGCATGGTAGAGGTTAATTCAGCCTTGATATTGTACTTATCCAGCAAAACAGAATAATATCCTGGGGCGGCCTTTTCATTGGCCTTTTGGAATGTGCTCCTGAATCCGGGGATATTTGGAGTTTTGTCATCGCCTGGAACGGTAATTAGTTTTCCAACGGTGGGCATAACCAATATACCGCCTGTTTGCCATTCATGCACATTGGCAAAACCCAATATAGTAGTTTGCCTGTAATCATACCCTGTCTTTCCGCCGCCGCCCGAATAGCCGTTAAAACCGGTATTCATTGGGGCCAGTTTAGCCATACCAAAAGGAAGTGCCGCCGGGGTAAAAGCAAACCACCGGGCGCTTTGTGAGCCAATAAAAGGATCTACATAATCAACAGGATTTTTGTGCTGCTGTGCACAGATGCTTCCCGTTGCTAAAAGCAGGATAGCGATTGCAGATAATTTTTTCATGAAAAATAATTCAGGGACAAAGGTTTCCAACCCGGCAATGCCGGTGGGATTAAAGGTATAGAATTTTATTGATTTTAAAACGGATGGGGACGTGGTAAGAGCCGCATCTTATTTTTGCTTAACTGCCTTATTGATGTCCTGTATCTGCTTAAAAATATCCTCTGTGTCATAATCAGACAAAAGAATATTATAATCTTTCCAAAACTTTCCGTTTTCATCATTCTCGCGGTCGCTTATGTTTTCATTGCGGCCTATTTTAGAGTTAAAAGAGGCTGTTTGTACGGTATCAACAGCTGTAACCTGGTAATTAAACTTTACGTGCGCAACATAATTATGATTTAACACGGAATCCTGAATATGTAAGGCATCGTCGCCTTCCACGTTTGAGAGCACCCATTTATTCCCTACTTCCTGGTAGCTTACCTTAGAATGATCTTGCGTTGGGTCGATATTTACCTCCCCCATTCTCATCAAGGAGCGGTTAATAAAACTCCCTTTACCCGGGTATCCTAATCCTGAAGGGCTCAATCCAAAATCGAAATAGATAAAGGCATAAGTTTTGGTATCAATGAACATTTGACCCCGAAATGTTTCGCCTGTAGATCCCGGGTTTTCTTCGAAATCAATTTCGTATGCCTGGTAGCCTTTCATGTCAACGATCCCTATTACATCAAATTTATGATTTTTTAATCCTTCGTCGTTTAAAAAGCCGCTGGCATACAGGTGGTTTACTATATCGTACTCAAAAACCGAATTTGGTTTTTCGCCAAGCTCAAGCTCATTAAAATCACGATTGTTTTTTGCGCTCCTTGCTTTTATCAATCTAAATAAGTCTGCCCTTTTATCAGCATAACCGAAGTTATAAACGTCAAAAACAGCCTCTGATAGCTCCAGTGGCTTTTCATCGTCAAAAGTGTACATCCGGTAAAAGCCTCGTATAATATGTGGATGGTTAATATAATTTTCAGGTATGCGGTTTAGCGCTTTTTGTAGGATTTTCTGCGCGTCATAGTAGGCTATATCCACCTCTTTTAGTTCGGTGCTGTTTC
>CAISKH010000009.1 GCA_903885865.1 uncultured Mucilaginibacter sp. | reverse complement strand
GATATATCGGCAAAATACAAAGATAACCCCACGGAAATTGAGCGTTTGGCAACTACCATACGCAACGGTGGCAGTGGGCACTGGAACAGGCCCATAGCCATGCCTGCCCATCCCGGAATTACGCTGAATGACGCGCGTACTATTGTGAACTACATTATTAATATCACCAATAAAAATATCAATACCATGCCGGTAAAGGGCACTTATACGCCTAAAGCACCTGTTGAAGATAATGGCAACGGAAGTTATATTATTCGCGCGGCGTATACCGACAGGGGGAATAAAAATATTCCGAAACAAACTACCGTATCAACCCTAATTTTGCGTAACCCGCAGGTGGGCGCGGCGCTTGCCCCGGTAATGAAGGGGGTAAGCATTAAAGTTAACGGTTTGAACGGTACAACCAATGTGGTTGCGCGTAAAGATGGCTATATAGGCTTTAAAAAGCTGGATATGACCGGCATTAAACAACTGGAACTGGCGGCCACCGCAACCGCGCTGGCCAATAATCCTGGCGGCACTATTGAAGTACGGCTCGACGCGCCAACTGGTACATTATTGGGGCAAACCAAAGTTGAACAGGCCGATCAAAACCCCAGCGATGTAAAGTGGTTAAAAACCGATATTAAAGAAAGCCCCGGTATACATGATGTTTACTTTGTGTTTAAAAACGATAAGGCCAAACCATTGGATGCGTTGTTTTTGTTTGGGTTGATAAAGTTTGAGGAGTGAAAATAAATAAACGCTTGTCATTTCTCTCTACGTTCGAAATGACATAAAGAGGTTACTTTACTCTTTTCAAAGTCCCCTGAAAATTTGTTCCCTGGAAACCTACGGTAACATCTATTTTATCGCCATCGAGTTTTCCTTTGATATAGGATACGGCGATGCCGTTATACGAAAATGGTTTAAATGCTATATCGCTTCCGGTTATGATGCCGTTGGTTAACGGAATATCGCCGATCTCGGTTGATACCGTTCCGGTTATTTTGCCGTTATCTTCCTGCATGTTCACGGTAACATCATACAGCCCCGCAATAGTGCCCGACCACCGGCCGCTCACACTTTCGGCATAACATACCGCGACCATCAGTAAAATACCCGGCAATAATAATGCGCACTTCTTCATCCTGCAAAACTAAGTAATTATAAAGTATAACGAAAACATACTAATTTTAGCGTATGAAATCATCACCGGGGCGCAGGTCGGCTATAAAGAATATACTGACGGGGGCTATTGCCGCCGGAACATTATCCTCTTATAAACCTGCAGAACAAAAGCCTTACCATTTAAAAGGAAATATCAACCACGCGGTTTGCAGGTGGTGCTTTAAGGATATTCCGTTAGATACCCTTTGTGCCGAAGCCAAAGCAATGGGCATAAAAGGCATAGATCTGGTTGGCCCCAATGACTGGCCCACGCTAAAAAAATACGGGCTAACCTCGTCCATGTGCAACGGCGCCGAGATAAGCATACCCAAAGGATGGAACGATAAACAGTATCACCAGGCGCTGATAGATAACTATACCGATATGATACCCCGGGTTGCCGCAGCCGGGTATAAAAACCTGATATGTTTTAGCGGCAATCGCAACGGCATGGATGACGAAACCGGTTGGGCCAATTGCGCGGAGGGTTTAAAGAAAATTTTACCGCTTGCAGAAAAACATGGCGTTATTATTTCGATGGAACTGCTGAACAGCAAACTCACCCATAAAGATTACCAATGCGACCGTACCGAATGGGGCGTAACGCTGGTAAAAAAACTGGGGTCGCCGAATTTTAAATTACTGTACGATATTTTCCATATGCAGATGGATGAGGGCGATGTGATAGATACTATACGGGCCAATTACCAATACATATCGCACTACCATGTGGCCGGTGTGCCGGGGCGTCACGAGCCTGATGATACGCAGGAGCTTTATTACCCCGCCATAATGAAAGCGATAAAAGAAACCGGCTTTACCGATTTTGTGGCGCAGGAGTATCTGCCCAAAAATCCGGACAAAAAAATAGCCTCTTTAAAAGAGGCTATTCGTATTTGTGATGTTTAACTACCCGTTATAGTTTGGCCATCCGGAGTGTAGCCTTCACGTTTTGGGTGCCAAAAGTAGTAGTTAACACCAGTTTATCGTCGGCAAAAACCCCTTTATAATAAACAGGTTTGCCATTAAATGTGGTGGTAAATGAAATATTATTTCCATCAACCTTACCATCGGTTATAGTATTTTTGCCCAATTGAGCGGCTACATAAGGGCTGTAGCCGGTATCATCGGGATTGTACCCTTTGGGGTTATTATCAACCAACGCAAATTCGCCGGTTAATTTGGCGCCGTCGGTTTTTAAAGTAAGTGTAAGATTGTACTGCCCTTCAATATATCCTTTCCAAAGGCCGTCAAATGTTCCCGCAAGGCATGCCGCGATCACAGAAAAAAGTAAAACAGCCGATAACAATATTTTTTTCATTATTTCTAAAATTGATTTTTATTCAAAGTTTATCCGGCCACAAAATTAGGAAAATTATAAGAAACTTAGTGTAACAGTTTCGTTTTAAAAGTGTAAAGTTTGCGTATCGCGGCTGGCAGCTACCTCTGCCTGTATGGAAACCTTGTTAGGCAAAACGCCATATTCATCGTAAATAACTAATTTATTAAGTCCCGTTTTCAGCCAGCATTCAGGGATATACAAACCGTTTATCCTTATCTTTTCGGGGTAACGGCCCAGGTTATGCCCGTTAACCCAAACCGAGCCATAGCTTAAGCTGGTAGTATTTACCCGCCATACAGGACTCG
>CAISKH010000008.1 GCA_903885865.1 uncultured Mucilaginibacter sp. | reverse complement strand
TATATTTACCTGATACACCTAAACATTTCAAACCAAATGGCCTGGGGCATATCTCCGCGTAAAGTTGTTGTTATCCCGCTGGGCGATTATAATGCCGATCATTATCTCACCCTTATTTACCACGCCTTTAATAACCTGGGCTGGCATATAAGTTATTTCGACCGGGACGGCATTATTGCCTACACCGATATTTCGTGGGCATCATATGCCGAAGAGGTTTCGGTGCGTATTATTAATAACGAAGCAATTATAAAAAGCGAGTGTGTAGGTTACCAGTTCTTTTTTACTGATTATGGCAAAAATGAGAAGAACCTGGAACTGCTTATTGACGGCGAAATAGCTTACGTGGAATATCATTTAATGGATAACCTGCAGGAAACCACGCAGGAGCTGATGGATAGCGTTCCCGAAAACCAGTTCATCAGCCTGTCCGACCCACCTATGGGCTATAAGGAAAATTTACGTACTTTCTTTTCAGCGTTTGTTCCGAAAAAAAAATATTTCATTACCCCTTTGCTGGTGCTGGCTAATATTGCCCTTTTTATTGTTACCAGGCTGGTCATGACTATTATGCTGATCATATTAGCTAGCTCTTCTGCATTATTTAGGTCAACCTACCGGCATCATGAGCCGCCAACGCCTCAAATAATAAACGCAATAGAAAACATATACCTGTCGCTCGGCTTTAGCAGCCGCACACAGGTGCTTCACGGGCAGGTTTGGCGACTAGTTACCAGTACGTTTTTGCATTTCTCAGTGATGCACATTGTTGGCAATATGATTGTGTTGATCTATATCGGTTCCATGATCGAGAGCAAACTGGGTAAATGGAACTATCTGCTCTTGTATCTTTTAACCGGTATATGCGCCAGCATAACCTCCGTTGTATGGAATGCCGGCGGGATAGCTGCCGGGGCTTCGGGTGCTATATTTGGGCTGTTCGGGATATTACTTGCCCTTCTCAGTACCGATTTTTACGAAAGGAACGCGCGCCGCGCCCTGCTGATAAGCACGGCCATTTTTGTGGGATATAATATTATACCCCTGGGCTCGCATATTGATCATGCGGCCCATATAGGCGGGTTAGTAGCTGGTTATATTTTCGGATGGCTCGCCTATATAGGCTTAAAGCAACAAAAATCGATCCCGTCAATTGCATTTGCTATTACTGTTTTATACACCGGGTTATGCATTTACTTCGCGCCTGTTTACAACCTGAAAGAGTTTCAGTATCTCACTTTAAAAAGTCAGAAAATTTCAACTAACCTAAGCCATAATTTTTATGGAAGTTATAACCTGGAACATGACCAGCGTCTTGCTCAATTTAACCAAAAAATACTACCGGCAATAGATTCGCTGAACCAAATTGCCCAAAGAATGAACCATCTTACGCTGCCTGAAAAACAGAAAAAAACGTCAGCCGTAGAATCAAAGCTCATCGTACAGGAATGCCGGCTTTTTGATCTGCTATATAAAGAATTCCGGGATGGCGACCCCGTAAAATACCGGGGGGAGATTAACCGTACAACTGATAAGATCAACAACCTGCGTGTTGAATGGAGCGCACCCGGTAATGAAGGAAATGAATAGCTATAAACACGTTTATGGAATTACAATCGCACCCAAACTAACCTATAAAATTCGACTATTCCGCCATCAATCTCCTTATCAACTCAGCGCTTTGCTTGTTGCCTTCTTCCAACCTGCCTTTAAAAAAGGCTTGTACATCGTTAAAATGCTTTTTATAGCCTTCCATATCGCCATAACCGATAATTGACGACCACTCGCGCACCGCCGAATGAAACTCTAAATCATCACCGCGGATAGTTTTATCATAAAGCGCTGCCTGGATAGATTCTTCCAGCAATTCCTCATTTTTAAACAAATACTCGGCAATGCCCAAACGCAAACGGAACGGCGGGGTTTGGCCTATCAGGTTATCATAAGGGTTCACGCCCAGATGGTACCAGGCATCAACCATGCTTAATATGCTTAAATGCGAATTGGGTTTTTGCTTGTCGTGGTTTTGCGATAGCGAAAACTCCTTCATCACCTTATCGCTCAGCATAATGGGTTTGCGGCTTTCGTGGAACACAAAATCGCGGGCCTTGTACAACCTTTCGCGGAAAGCGGCTTCCTCTTCCTGTATCATCAGCTTAAACAACTCCGACTCGGATACGGCATATTGCCTTACTTGTTGTTTGGCATAAGGGTTCAATATAGCCAGCCCGGCATATACGTGCGCCTTATAGCTGAATATGCGCAGTGTGGTTAATATCTTTACATTATCTATGCCGCCGATGTACGAGGCATTTTCCCACGGGAAAAACCCGGCTGCTTTCCAGGCCGTACCCATGCTTTCAAAACCTACGTGAGTTACCGCCTGCGTATCGGCAACAATTTTATCGTGCTCGTGGTAATCGGATAGTTCAACAATGTTCGACCCAATGGCAGTAAACAGGTCAACCATACGCTGGTGCGCAGCCTTGTCGGCGCGATGGGGTATCAATATCAGCGTTTGTCCTTTAGGTTCAAAGCCCGGGCCATGCATGCCATGAAAGGTGATGATCTGCGCACTTGCGGGCAGGTATTTTTCAAATGCTTCTATCTCGGGGGTTTTTACGGAGGTTTGCCCCGCTACTATTGCGCCGGGTTTGGTATATTCTGCATTTTCGGCAACTACTTTGCCTATTTTCTCGGCCTCGACGGAATAAATTACCAGGTCGCTGGTTTGCGCTACTTCTTTCCCGTTATCCAATACCTTTATATGGTAGGGCGCAAGCTCTTCTATAAGCTGTTTTTTGTTAGCCGGCAAATCGCACCCGCAAACCGTATAACCCGCTTTTGAAAACGCTTTGGCGTATAAACGTCCCATATCGCCCAAACCAATTATTCCAATATTCATTCCGCTAATATAACTATGAGCAGCATAAATCCGTATTAAGCTTTATATTAGCAAACCAAAATCTTCCTGAAATAAGCAACAAAAGCTGTTTTTTACTGTTTTTTTATAAATCATTGTATAATTTTACTTCTATGAAGAAATATTTCATTCTGAAACTAGTCCTGTTTTTATTGCTATCAGTGGTAATAACCACAAGCCATGCTCAGGATAGCGTAAGAAAGACTATGGCTGTTAAAAAAACAGTTGTTAAGCCCCCAACCGCGAAGGCTGCAATTATAGATCCTAAAACCGGCAAACCTATAGTACCCATCAACCCCAAAACCGGGAAACCTTACACCCGGTACGGATATGGTTACTATTCAAAATATAAATATAGCGCCAAAGCAATCAATAAGGCCGATAGTTTAAAGAAAGCGGCGGCCCTTAAAGCTGCCGTAGCGGCTCCGCCGGTTACAACAGTTATTGCGCCCCATGATACTGCTAAACCTGTTACAGCGGCCCCGGTTTTTGATAAGAGCCTTAACGGCCAGTACCAATACCTGCTAACTAAAGTATATAACTATCAGCAGCCCTTTGTTTCCGCCATCTGGAAGACCTTTATGGACACGCTCACCACCACGCGCAACCAATTGAAAGCCGCGCAGCAAAAAGCCGACCAGCAAACTAAAACCATCAACACCCTGCAAACTGATGTAAACAATAAAGATCAAACGATCTCATCAGAAACGGATATGATAAGCTTTTTGGGTATGGATATGTCGAAAACCCTTTACAGTTCTATTATGTGGGCGTTGGTTATAATCATCGGTGTGGTTGCCGGTGTGGTTATAGCGCGGTCTGGCAGTTACAGGCACGAGGCGGTCCATCGCACCAAACTGTACAATGAGCTGGAAGAAGAATTTAAAGCTTATAAAACCAAAGCTAACGATAAAGAGAAGAAACTGG
>CAISKH010000007.1 GCA_903885865.1 uncultured Mucilaginibacter sp. | reverse complement strand
TGCTACGTTACCGGTAATTATTATCTTTTTAAAACTATCCAGTAGCGTATCGAACTTAATACCGTTCTCATCATTGCCCTCGGTTAGGTTATCGGTTACTTTTACGTTATTGCTTTATGTACACAGTATGCCTGATAATTTATTGCGGGCAGCTTCGTTGTCGCTGATCGTAACATCATTACAAAAAGACACATCAATACCGCTGCCGAAAGTAGAAGTATCAAAACGGCTGCCGGTTACATCAATATTGTTCGAATGGGTTATATGCAGGTTATGCAGCAAGCCGCCGCCAGGTATAACGTTGGCGCCGTTATCATTAAAACTGCAATCTCTCACCACAACCTTTTGCCCTCCCCTTACCGATACGCCATTCTTGGTACAATTTTGTACAGTTAAGTGCTCAAAACGGATATTGTGCATCTGGTTATCATGGTCGGCCTGGAACTCTACTCCTGCCCGCGGCGGCGCACTCATATACGAGCGGTTCCGGCGGCTGGCATTTGGGTCAAATTCAACACCGGTAATTAATCCCCCCTCCAGCACAAAATCGCGAAGGGTAACATCATGCATATCTTTATCCGCATTTTCAATGGTTTTTCCGCTTACTTTCGGCGACAACATTAATACGGTTTCCCTGCCCTCGCCCGATAAGGTTACGCCACTTGGTATGCGCAGTGTCGCACGCAGAGTGTGTATTCCTTTTGCCAAAACCACCCACTTGCCTTTGCTCACACTGGCATCAAGGGCGGTTTGTATTGAGTCCCCGGCGGCTACAATTATGGCTCCGACAGGCGGCTGCACGGTAATGGTATTTAATGCTCCTGCTTGCAGTATTACGTTACCCGGCACTTTTAATACTATTAAATGATGTGGTGTTATTATTTTTGCAGGAGCCCTTACGCTTGTTAACAATGCAAATGAAGTTTTCGGCCTGGTTTTTTCTTTAATAACACGGGCCGTATAAGGCATTTCGATGCCCTCTGCTTGATAATGCTGATAAATAGCCTCATAAATATCTCTAAAATTCTGTCCGCGCTCTCTAACGGATATTATCCCATAAACCGGCACGTCCTCCCCTAACATATATTTGGATGTATACTCATAGGCTAAAGCCAACCGGTTTCCTGCCGCGCCGTAAAAATCAAGCCCCTGCGTCCACGCTATTTGGGCGGCTTTTTCAAATTCGCCTATACCTAATTGCACATGGCCCCAATCACGCAGGGTTTCCTGTATCTGCCCGCTTGGATAGACATATTTGGTTATGC
This sequence comes from uncultured Mucilaginibacter sp., assembly GCA_903885865.1. GTDB lineage: Bacteria > Bacteroidota > Bacteroidia > Sphingobacteriales > Sphingobacteriaceae > Mucilaginibacter. The sequence goes on along the minus strand of CAISKH010000007.1, from coordinate 2,706 downwards.
CTGAATTATTGGGTCCGTGGTAAAACCTTTCAACTGCGCGGTTAAACATCACGTGATCATCTAAGAACACACCCATGCACATCATAGAATTGATCATCGAGCCATCCCAGTTACCATTGGCTTCTGTAAAAAAGTCTTTTATGGTTTGATAGTATGGGCCAACTATCATCCGCTTAAACTGCTCAATATCCTTGGCTTTCCAACCGGAATTGGTGTTTTTTAATATTTCGGCCGTATTTAAAAAATAGTACGACGTAAGGCCCACGTTTAGCTTGGCGTTGTTATCGTCAAAATCCCATAATACAGGCGACCATGCGTTAAGTATCTCTATAGCCTTATCGGCATACGCCTTATCGCCGGTAATATACCATAGCAGCGCACAGTTGTAGGCCATATCGGCACTCCTGGATAGCTGGCTCCCACCCTGGCTGTTAGCCCCGTACGAGCCCACCGAAATATGAGTAAACGGCTGCGGTTTAAAACTTAACGGCGTTATACTTTTCAGGCGTTCAAAAGCATCCTTGTAAGGTTGTGTACCCGCCAGTACCATTTTTTTCATATAATCCAGGTCCTGCCGGTTTTGTGCCATACCCGGATGAACAAATGGTTTTTCCTGGGCGTGCAGAATACCAGCGCTTATAAAAAAAGCGATCAAAATGGCACCGGCTATCTTTCTCATATATAATTATTTATGGACGATTAGCTTCGGCTTTCCCAAAGTTATAGTTTGGCTTATCACCCATGGTCATAACCATTGTACCACCCTGCATCATTTTTTTATAGGTGATATAGCTTTTTTTGTACGGCGCCCCGTTAAAAGTTATACTTTGAATATAAATATTTTTATCGCTGTTGTTAAGGGCCTCAACCGTAAATGGCTTTCCTGATGTAGTTTTAATGGTAGCTTTTTTAACTACGGGGCTGCCTATAACATATTCGCCGGAAGCCGGGAATACCGGATAAAATCCCATTGCCGAAAATATATACCATGCCGACATCTGTCCACAATCTTCGTTTCCTATAATTCCGTCTGGATTATCAGGATAAAAATTCTTCGAAATATAGCGTGCTTTTTCGGCAGTTTTCCATTGCTCGCCGCTATAATCATACAGGTATATTGTTGCATGACTTGGCTCGTCGCCATGAGCATACTGGCCTATTTCACCGGTAAGATCTGCCAATACACCTTCTGACGCCGGTGCCTTTGCTACAAAAAGACTGTCGAGTTTATCATTGAATTTCTTATCGCCACCCAAAAGTGAGATCAACCCCTTTACATCCTGCGGAACCAACCAAAGGTATTGCCAGCCGTTACCTTCCGAATAGAGGCCATTTTTAGTACTGGTTGGCGAATAGTTGGGCACAAACGTACCATCGGCACGCCTGCCTTTTAAAAACCCGTCTGTAGGGTCATAATATTGTTTGTATTCCTGCGCTCTTTTGGTGTAATAATCGTAATCATCCATTTTACCCAGTTGTTTTGCCATTATCGCGGTGCTGCCATCGCTAACCCCATATTCAAGCGCGGTTGCAACCGGGGCGCCACGTTGCTTGTCTGATGGAATATATTTCAGATCCCTAACATAATTAAGACCTTTCCAATCAAGATTAGACGTAGCTTTAATATCATTATAAGCCCTGTTAACATCAAAACCTTTAATTCCCTTCAAATACGCTTCGGCAATTACCTGCATGCTGCTTATGCCTACCATTGTGGTGGTTTCATAGCCATCCAGATGCCAAATGGGTAATTTGCCCTGCTGATCGTAAATAGCCAGCATGGTGTTCACCATATCGGTCATTCTTTTAGGCTCTATCAGCACATAAAGCGGATCGGCAGCGCGGTAGGTATCCCATAAAGAAAATACAGAGTAATTAGTAAAACCGGGGTTAGTATATACTTTTCTATCCGTGCCGCGATAATCGCCGTTATGGTCATTGAACATTGAAGGATCGATCATGGTATGATACAGGGAAGTATAAAATATGCGTTTATCAGACAGCGTCCTGGTTTCCACATTCAACACAGAAAGTTCCTTGTTCCATTTTTCATCAGCTTGTTTCGCAATTTCATCAAAGTTCCATCCCGGTATTTCGGCGGCAATATTATCCAGCGCGTTTTCAGGGCTTACCGGCGAGATACCAACCTTTAACATTACCGTTGACGGCGCCTTATCAAAGCTGATCAGGCCTTTTATCATATCGGCGGTACCTTCGTTGCCATCCAGTAATTTGTTGTTGTCATATACGCCGAATTTGGTTAACGGTACTGATGATTTTATAGCAAAAAATATCCAACGGTTTTTTGCCCAGCCATTTGCTTTACGTCGGCCCACCAACGTATAGTCGTCTACCTTTTTAATGTTACAATCAAAAGATTTGGTGTTGATACCGGTTTGAAGGTCGATAATAATATGCCCTTCTTTTCCTTCCGGAAAATGATAGCGATGAAAAGCCACCCTTTCGGTAGCAGTAAGTTCCACATTAACATCATAATCAAGCAGTTTTACCGAATAATAACCGGGCTTCACCTTTTCTTGTTGGTGCGTATAGCGCGACGCGAAAGAGTTTTCAGACCTTTTTTCGACACCTGCTGCACCATTTACCACAACCTGACCGGCAGTAGCAGGCGTTCTTACAATACTGATACCTTCGTCAAGGCGAGTACGGCCTGTATAAGGCATAATTAATATATCAGCCAGGTCG
>CAISKH010000006.1 GCA_903885865.1 uncultured Mucilaginibacter sp. | reverse complement strand
ATCATATAATATTCGTCGATCAGGTTTTCGCTGATCAGCGAACTTACAAAGCCGGCGCCGCCGTAAACGAGAATATCTTTACCGGGTTGGTTTTTGAGGGCCTGTACAACGGTGGCAAGGCGGCCCAGGCAATACGCAACGCGGAACTGAATGATAAGCTTTTACAAAAAGAAAAACTATCAGCAGTGGGGCAGGTGATAGGTATGGTTATGCACGACCTGCGATCGCCGATCAAAAAAATTAAGGTACTGAATGAGATGATGCGCGAAGACGAGGATGGTGGTGATAATCCGTTAATTGATATGATAGATAAGTCGGCCGAGCAAGCTTCCGAAATTTTGGATGATTTCATGGATTTCATCAATAACATCCCTGTTGAAAAAACCCCGCTTAATTTAAATGAAATAGTCGACGAGGCGGTTAAGTTGTCGCAAGGCAGTAGGGAAGATAAAGCCCATGCGGCAATAAAACTTGATATCCCCACAGCTTTGATTGTTCCTGGTGATGAAAGTAAACTGCGCCGCACTATAAGCAACCTGGTTAATAACGCAATTGATGTATTGCAGGGTAAAAAAGATGGCGAAATTAATATATCGGCCAACGTAATTGACAATATGGCCGTGTTGAATATAAGCGATAACGGCCCCGGCATACCACCGGAAATAATAAACACCCTTTTTGAGCCTTTCGTTACTAAGTCCAAAAGTACCGGTACCGGTTTGGGCCTGGCAATAGTAAAACAATACGTTAATGCCCACGGCGGAAACATTTCGGTTAAAAATAATAATGGCGCGGTGTTTACTATTAGTTTGCCTTTATAAGTATCTATTTAAACCCGCCATTATCGCAAAATGAAAAATTCTGAATCACAGGTACAACCTCTGGCAAATGTGATAGAAAGCACCGGCAGCATTCTTGAAGGAGGTTTTAACGGCGATTTGCCCTTCGCGCAAAAAAACCTGTTTAACCTGGTAATTGAAAATTTGCTCGATCAGATATATTTAAAAGATGCAGAAAGCCGCTTTATTCTTTGCAATACACCGGTGGCACTTAATGCCGGATTTAAATCGCCGGAGGACATAATAGGAAAAACAGATTTTGATCTTCATCCCCTGGAAGCTCAGCAGTTTTTTAATGATGAGCAATTGTTAATGAAGTCGGGCAAATCGCTTATTAATCACGAAGAGCAGTTGCATGATAAGGAAACCAACGAAATAAAATGGAATTTATCTACCAAAGTTCCCATTAAGGATAGCACAGGCAAAGTGGTAGGTTTATTAGGTATAAACCGCGATATAACCGAAATGAAGCAAGCGTTGCTGGAGCGGGAGGATATAATGAAAAGCCTGGTTGAGCAGGCCGCGGATTTGAAAAGGCTAAATGATGAAATTACCCGCCAGAAAGAACAGGAGCTGGAAAAAGCTATAGCCCAGGGAAAATTTGAAATAGCATCAGAAGTTTTGCATGATATTGGCAATGCCCTGGTTGGTTTCGGCTCATACCTTAACCGTATCAATCGTGCGCTTGATAAAGATAATATAGCTACGATAAAAAATCTGGATCTGTTTATAAAGGCCCGGCAAACAGAAATTGCTGCCGCTATAGGAGCTGATAAAGTTACCGCGCTTATGGCCGTAACCGAAGGTGTTGTTAATACTCAAACAGAAAATAAAGAGGAGATTGGCAAATCCGTCAATGAGCTTTTAAACATTGTAACCCATATACAGGAGATATTAAATATTCAGCGGCAATTTGTTAAAGGCCGCGAAGGCCCGCAGGAAAGAAGACCGGTAAACCTGGTAAATATAATTGAAGATTGCAAAGCCATGCTTTTTGCGTCATT
>CAISKH010000005.1 GCA_903885865.1 uncultured Mucilaginibacter sp. | reverse complement strand
GCAGCATGGCAGCTACTTTGTTCTGGCCCTTATGGTGCTTAACAATGTTCAGTTCGTGCGAATAATGATCGTCATACGCCTCCACGATCTCGTTGGTCATGGCCGAAAACATGGCCGACCAGCCTAATAATTTTTGGGCCTGGATAATATTTACCATGCCAATACCAGTCATGGCCGACGTACCATTTATAATAGCCAGCCCTTCGCGCAGGTGTATAGTAAGCGGCTTAATATTTAATTTGTTAAATACTTCAATAGTTGGATAGGTTCCACCCTCATATATTACTTCGCCTTCACCTATCAGCACCAATCCTAAATGGGCCAGTTGCACCAGGTCGCCGCTGGCGCCAACGCCGCCATGCTCATAAATACAGGGGTGTATGTTATTGTTTATCAATTGCGTAAGCAGGTTTACTACATCAGGATGTATGCCCGAATAAGCCTGCATTAAGCTGTTTAAACGGGCTATCATTAACGCTTTTGTTAAAACAGGCGAAAGCAAAGCGCCGCTGCCCGAGCTATGGCTGCGGATGAGGTTATATTGAAGGTTCAGCAAATTTTCATCGCTCACCTTGTATTGCGCCATAGGGCCAAAACCTGTATTTATGCCATATATTAACTTATTGGAGGAAAAGCTTTTTAGGAACTGAAAGTTAGTTTCAATTTTTTCTAAAGCGGATGGTGGTAAAGTAATCGGCTTTTTATTAAAAACGATATCGGTAAAACCGGCTAAAGAAAGGACGTTTTGTCCAACAGGTATCATAAGCGAATGTTAAATCAATCTTTTAAACCAAGCCATTGCTGAATAGTTTGCATTGACGGGTGACAAATATATTAATTTAACGTGAGTTCGATATAAGAACAATGATTGTGCAAGATAGGCACGAGCACGCGCCCCGCCCACTTCCACTGCATAACGCCAACTTGGGGAAGTTAGGCAAACTACCAATATAAAAGCACAGGCGTTGGTTTATAAATAAATTTATTACCTTAGCTTATCACAACATAGCAAAGGAATATCCATACCTTATTGACCTTTTAATTCGACTTTGAACCTAACACAGGCATTTGCATTTATTTTTACTATTTTCACGAGTAGTGCTGTATTGACTTGGGTAGGAGCCATTTGTGGACACTTGTTGTCTTTGTATTCCAATGATTTCTCTGGAACAAAGCCTTTCTTGGAAAAAATATTACCAGGCAAATCCGAAGCATTTTATTACCGATTGGATTTTTTATTATTACCGATTATAGGTGCCATACTGGCAATGTGTCTATTAGATCCGACTAGTGCTAAATCATCAGTTTTTGCTGGACTTAGTTGGAGCGGAACTATAACAGCTTTATTAAAAAAGAACGCAAATAAATCTTCAAGATCAAATGCATAGAGTTGACTTAACATTTGTTTTAGCAATTATTAGTCTACTGGTGACGGTTGTGACTGTCTTTTTAAATACTGCATTGTTCCGATTTGAAAAAAGAAAAAAATCAGACAGAAGTTCAACAATTAAGTATATTCCGTTGCTTTTGGTCGGTTTTACGTTGTCAGCAGTATTAATGATTAATGAGTATTATCAAACTCAAACTGCGAAAGAACAAGCTTTATTGCTGACATTGAAAAAGCGGAAATTTGATTTAGATACAAGTTCATTTACAAGTAAAGAAAAACTACTATTGCTTGATTCATTATCTATTTACAAAGACAAGTTATCAGAGATTATAAATAGACTTGAAAAGCAAAAACGCATTACAGGTAAAGGAAATGGTACAATTGCCCAAGCGCAAGTTGTTTTAAATAAAACAGATGAACAAATCGCAGACGTAGAAAGCTATAATGAAATAATTGCTGTGCCCCAAAATTACACAAACGAATACATGGCAGTGAGATCATCAGAAATTGAATTTGAATGTCCACCCAAATCATCTTCGAATTACGTAGATGTTAATCTTAATCTCCATAATAAGAAATTAGTGAGCTCTATACGCTTTATATATGTATCTGTAACGGAAAAGACTAAAGAGCAAAATCATGAAAACTTAATTTTTCAGCAGGCTTACTTGGCAAAACTAGGTTTGAATAAAATAAGAATGAAGAACTATTTCAATAATTCGAACATTGGGATTCAAATCGGTTATTTTATAAAAAATGATTCAGTTAAAAAGGCTCCTACTTTCCATTTCGTTTCTTGTGGTAATTTATAGTCTAGAACATTTTCTGCGCTAGCGCAAGGTACCCGGAGAGAGGCGTTAGCCTCGGCCAATATTGTAACAACGGATTTTAATCCGTTGAATTAAGCAAGCTAAATAAATAAAAGAGCCATCGGTTCGGCCAATATAAATATGGGTCGTGCCTATGGCACTTGTTATTGGGTTTTGTATGTGCCCGCCGGGTTAAAACCCGGCGTTACCAGATTTGCGAGCCGATGGCTCTTAGAACAAACTGCCTCAAGTCTTTCGAATACTCGTAATTTGCAATCCCGGACCAACCTACAAAAAAGCGTAAAGGCCTGCCGGAAAACCGGGCCATGGAGTTTTGCCTGTGGGCGGAAGGTTTTTTCCGGCTTGATCTTTGGTTACTTTCCATCTAAGGGAAAGTAACTAGGCCCCCCGCGGCCATGAGCGGGACGATGATGTCACAAGGATAAATTTCTCTCTTAGCATGTGCAGAGATCGCCACGCTACCGCTCGCGATGACGCGTGGTGAGGCGGGGTCTTTTTTTAGGACGGGTCACAAAATGGGGTGATTCACCTTGTGATTTAAACCCCAAAATCAGGCATTTTGCATTTAATTGATTATCAACACATAAGCCAAAAATTACAGCTAAAATTACTGACGAATAAGGTGATTCAAAAGTGATTCGCTCAATTTAATAACTTACTATATTTCAATAAGTTAACCTAAAAAAGTGATTCAGTTGATTCAGGTGATTCACTAATTTGTGAATCATCAGGTATATATAGAAATGGTGCTTAATTGCTCACACTTAAGGGGGGTGGGGGGATCATATACCCAACAACATTATT
>CAISKH010000004.1 GCA_903885865.1 uncultured Mucilaginibacter sp. | reverse complement strand
CATATTTACTATAAACAAAAGCACCCCTGTTGCCGAATTAAATAGTTTACTGGAGACGTTAAAGCAATACGACCAGGTATTTGTGGGCATACATGATACCCGTCTGCGCCCCCAAAGCAAACTTGATTACAGCAATGGCGTTAAAGAATTTATTGCCGAGCTTGCAGAGCATAACAATACGGTAATAAGTGTTTTTGCAAACCCGTACACTATTGCCGGCCTGCCGGGCATTGAAAAAAGCGGCGCGTTAATAGCCTGTTACCAAATGAGCGATGAATTGCAACGGTCGGCAATAAAAGTAATTACGCGGCAGCTAAAGCCAACAGGTAGATTATCGGTTAGCGTAAATGTGTTTTTTCCTACAGGGACTGGTCTGTAATGCTTGTATCATTGTAATTTGGTAACACCTGGTGATATCAATAATTTGCATACCTAAATTTTAAAAAGTAAATTTGTGTGAGGCACATAGATATGAAAGCAGTTGAATTTGAAGCGGAATTAACCAATAACAGCATACAGATACCTGAAAATTTTCAGTTGGAACTATCTTTATCAAAAGATAAGCATGTGAGGGTGATTGTGCTAATTGACGATATTGAAAAAAGCGAAGAAACGCAATTCAAAAAAATGCTTCACGATCAGTTCCTGAAAGGTTACGATAAAACTGATTCGGTTTATGATGATTTGTAAATATGGTAAACTACAAGTTTGGTGAAATTGTACTTATAAAGTTTCCTTTTACTGACAATCTCACCTTTAAAAAACGCCCCGCCTTAATTATTAAAGATACAAACGATGGTGATGTGATCGTTTGCCGCATAACGAGTAGGCTATACAATACTTCGTATGATATTGAATTAAAAAATTGGAATAAAAACGGATTAAAACTACCCTCTGTTGTCAGGATCCATAAGATAGCTTCGCTTGAAAAAGATATGATCGACGCAAAACTTGGAGAAATTGAGGATTTTGTTAAGACAAAAGTAACTACAGTAATTAATCAGTTGCTTCGGTCTTAAAATAATTTGCCCGAATAAATTTCTCTCATTCTGAAATTTCTGACCTGGAATTTGTAACAATCATCCACTCATAAAATCAAAGTACTATACACTAACTTTGCTATATTACAACCCATTAACTGAATCTTAATCAAAATCATTTTAAATGTTTAGATCAATTACTCTCGCCGCCTTTTTATGTCTGTTCTTATTGCAGGCCAATGCGCAAAGCCTGTATATGCCCCGCGATATACAAAAAGCCTTTAAAAAGGAGACGCGCTCGCTCGATGGCAAACCCGGTAAAAATTACTGGCAAAATCATGGCAGGTACACTATTTCTATCGATGTGGCGCCGCCAAACCGTATCATAAAGGGCGTTGAACAAATAACCTACTTTAATAACAGCCCCGATACCCTGAAAAGGCTCAACATGAAGCTGATATTAAACATACATCGCCCGGGGGTTGCCCGTTTCGGGGGCGCAAGCGCCGATTATTTAACACCGGGTATACAAATTGATGATTTCCTGGTTAACGGCACGAAGAAAAACTGGGATAACAACCTGGCTTCGGCAACAAATCAAATGATCAGTCTGCCCGTGCCGCTGCTGCCGCATGATTCTGTAAAGATGAATATTACCTGGCATTTTGAAATATCAAAAGAAAGCAACCGCGAAGGCATGATAGATTCTACTACTTATTACCTGGCTTATTTTTATCCGCGGGTATCGGTATATGATGATTATAATGGGTGGGATACCCTGGCTTTTCTTGATGCACAGGAGTTTTACAATGATTTTAATGATTATACGCTGAATGTAACGGTACCCAAAAACTATTTGGTATGGAGCACCGGCACGTTGCGCAACCCAGGCCAGGTTTTACAGCCTGAATTCGCCAAAAGGCTGGCGCAATCTATGACCAGCGATTCTACCATACATATTGCTACCGCGCAGGACCTCACTAATAAAAATATTACCGCTCAAAACCCAACCAATACCTGGACGTGGACTGCCGCTAACATATCAGATATGGCGCTGGGAATAAGTGACCATTACGACTGGGACGCGGCAAGCGTACTGGTGGATGATGCCACGCACCGTTTGGCAAGTGTACAGGCCGCTTTTCCCGATAAATCGGAAGATTTTCATCATTCGGTGCAATACAGCCGCAATGCTTTGGGCTGGTTTTCACATAATTGGCCAGGGGTTCCATATCCGTTCCCGAAGATGACGGCTTTCCAGGGTTTTGCCGATATGGAATACCCCATGATGGTGAACGATAGCCACACAGAAGACCTTCATTTTGCTCAATTTGTACAGGATCATGAAATAGCGCATACTTATTTTCCTTTCTACATGGGCATTAACGAAACCCGTTACGGGTTTATGGACGAAGGCTGGGCAACAACTTTAGAGCTGCTGATCGGGGCTACCGAGGTTGGAAAAAAGAAAGCAGAAGATTCTTATAAGGCGTTCCGCATCAGGGGATGGATACGCGACCCTGCAACTGCCGAGGACCTGCCAATCATCACCCCCACCATTGAAATGCGCGCCGGTTATGGTAATAACTCTTACGGCAAACCTTCATTAAGCTATTTAGCTTTAAAAGATATGCTGGGTGACGCCCTGTTTAAAAAAGCGCTGCATACCTATATGGATAACTGGAACGGCAAGCACCCTATTCCGTGGGACTATTTTAACTCCATGAGCGCCGGGGCTGGGAAAAACCTGAACTGGTTCTTTAATAACTGGTTTTTTACCAATGGCTATATCGATCTTGACCTGCACGATGCAAAAATGGTTGCCGGGGGTTATAAATTATTTATTAAAAATATAGGCGGTTTTGTCGTTCCGTTTGATGTTGTTTTAACTTTTGCAGATGGAACAACCACAAGTACCCATGTAACGGCCGGTGTTTGGGAGCATAACCAAAAAGAAATAACTATAACTGTTAAAGCGCAAAAAACGGTAAAATCGATCATCCTTGATGGCGGCATTTTTATGGATGCCGATGAAGGTAATAATAAGTGGGTGGGTAAGTAATTGGTTCCCAATTGACACAAGTTCCCCCTAACAATGGCCTTTTCACACCTCAGCAATGTAAGACCGCTTTATTAGATTTGTAGTATATAAAATCTAAAATGATAAAAAGCAATCCAGCAGCAACCATTGATGAATACATTTCGGGTTATCCGGAGAGCGTTCAACAACAATTGCAAGAAATGAGAGCTACCATCCGGCAGGCGGCACCTGATGCCGAAGAGGCCATAAAATATGGTATACCAACCTTTGTGCTTAAAGGCAATTTAGTGCACTTTGGAGCATTCAAAAATCATATCGGGTTTTATCCTGCACCTGGAGGGATCGAAGAGTTCAAAGAGGAACTTTCAGCCTATGATGGTGATAAGGGTACCGTAAGGTTCCCGATAAATAAACCGCTCCCTCTGGCGTTGATCACTAAAATGGTAAAATTCAGAGTGCAGAAAAATTTAGAAAAAGCGAAAAAGAAATAATATTCTTGGCTATCCAGTAAGTCCCATTCAACCTCTTAGGACTATCCAGATAATTGCTTTTATCACAAGGTTTGCTATTTTTACAGCGCCATTATTGCGAGCCTTATGATAGTTATCAGAAATTACGAAGAATTTGAATCTTATTTGGGCCAGGAGCTTGGCATATCCGGCTGGCATACCATTACCCAGCAACAAATAAGCCAGTTTGCCGAAGCTACTATCGATCACCAATGGATACATACCGACCCGGAAAGGGCCAAAACTGAAAGTCCGTTCAATGCCACCATAGCGCATGGTTATTTAACCGTATCGCTGCTGCCTTATTTCTGGCACCAAATAGCCGATGTGCAAAACCTTAAAATGCAGATCAATTATAGCATTGATAATATTCGTTTTGCTCAAGCTGTGGTGGTTGATAGCCGAGTGCGGCTTAAGGCAACACTGGCAGCTATTGTAAATTTGCGGGGCATAACCAAAGCTACCATTGGCGTGGAGATGGAAATTGAAGGCTATAAAAAACCGGCTTATACGGGTGCGGTGGTGTTTTTATATCATTTCAATTAATATTTCCAGTCGGTAAATCTTTACAATCACACTACAACAGCTTCCGTATTTTTGTGTTTTTAGTATCAAATGAACACAAACGAAATTCGCCTTAGCGTACTCGATCAATCGCCCATCCGTAAGGGCGTTACCGCCGGTG
>CAISKH010000003.1 GCA_903885865.1 uncultured Mucilaginibacter sp. | reverse complement strand
TTTCAAAATGCAGTAAAAATACCGGCGGGCTCGTCTTTGCATGCTCAGGCCTTCTTTGATAATACAACCGCAAATCCATATAATCCTAATTCGCCTCCCCAAACAATTACCGCTGGTCCGCTTAGCTCTAAAGAAATGATGGCTGTTGTATTTGCCTTTATGCCCTACCAGCCGGGCGATAGCGATTTGATTATCGACCGCCGTATAACGCCACTGGGTGCCACCACATTTTGTTCCGGTCAATCACTAAGGTTGCAAACAATTACTGGTAACGGTTATATCTACCAGTGGTATCGTAGTGGCGCAAGTATTTCTGGTGCAACTTCTTCCTCATATCTTGTCACACAGGCCGGCAATTATTTCGTTCAAATAACGCTGGGTTCAAACAATGTATTTTCTGATACAATGCTGGTAAACGTTTCTTCACCTCCGGTAGCCGGTATCATACCTCCGGACTCAACTATTTTGCATCCCGGCAACGTTATTATACTTAATGCCGATAGCGGCGCTGGCTATTCGTTTCAGTGGTATGTTGATAGCGTTCCAATTTCCGGCGCAACTCTATCCTCATATACCGCTGATACTGTAGGTAATTATTCGGTTTTGGTTTACAATGGATGCTATGCACAATCTCCACCACTCAAACTAACCGATACAGCGGGGCCGTCGGCTGTTCAGGCGTTAAAAGGTAACGAACAAAGAAATATCAATGTTTCGCCCAATCCCTCCAATGGCAATTTTGAAATTACATGCAATCTGATATCTGAGCATGTTGTTAGTGTCGCTATTTATGACCTCGAGGGTAATTTGATTTATAAGCGCGAAGTGCCAACCGCTCAAAAAATTCAGGTTAACTTAAATAACATATCCAGCGCCTGTTATATTCTTCAGGTAAAAACGGCATACCAGGTATATTATCAAAAAATAACCATCAATTAATCTTGATGTTTTGACTGTGTTTAGGGCTTTTTTATTTGAATCGAGCCGGGTGCGTTATCCCTTTATTATCTTATAACTTCGAGTTTTTAGGCCTCCCGACGTAAGCGTTATAAAGTATAAGCCATCAGCCAGCTGGCTTATATCCAATGCGCTATGGTCTCTATCAACTTTTCCTCTAATTACTGGCTTACCTTCAATATCTGTAACTGTTAAACAATATTCGGCCGCCCCGTTAATTGCAATATCAAGCCAACCAGAGGTTGGGTTCGGAAAAACTTTGGCATTTATTTCTGGCACTTCTTTAACTTCAGAAGGACCCTCAGTGTAATTGCAGTTTTGATAGGTATGCGTATAAGTAATGGTATCAAACATCAGGTTTTCGTCACCAACTTCATAGTTGGTGTATGCGAAAAAGAATAACATCATTTCGTCTGTTGTCGATTTTCCGGCATGTACAGCTTGCGGCGGTGTATTTGGATTTAGCGGGTTGTTTGCAGTGTTATTATAAATAGCCTGGCCTGACAAATTTGTCCCCGCGGACAATACAATGGGCTTCTTGAAATCATAGAAACTCTGCCAGTGATAATTCCA
>CAISKH010000002.1 GCA_903885865.1 uncultured Mucilaginibacter sp. | reverse complement strand
CCCGGGGGTGCAGGGCATGTACATAACCCCCTTCGGGATCGCTCCATTTTTTAACACGATCAGCGCTGATCACATCATCAGCGACACCTCCAAAAATCCTGGCACTCATATCATAATTGGGATAACGGGCCATCCGTTGGAGTTTCCCATTTACAAATAGCTGATCGAAGATCACCTCCTTTTCAACCTTAGCCTGCCATATCCCATTTTTGTACTTGGTCCATTTTAGCTTCATCGCAACTGCACCACTGATTATTACATTTTCTCCCGGAAAAGATTTAATTGTAAGAGGCGCATTGTCGGGCCTGGAGTCCTGCGAAGTAATTACCACCGGCTGGGTTAAATAATAGGTGCCGCCGCGGAGGATTATATTTACGCCCCCTTTTATTTGCCGGGCTTCGGTCTGCGCTTTTGCAATTGTCGCATAAGGCTTCTCTTTTGTACCAGGATTTGTATCTTTTCCAACCGGCGACACAAAAATGCTGGTCTGGGCATAGGAAGTACCTGCTGAAAGCGTAATGAAACCAAGAATTAAAATAGATTTATAAAAAGTGTTCATACCATTCTTTGGATTATAATCGTTCCTTATTTTCTGATTTTTGCCGCCACGTCCCTCATTACCTGCAAAGCTTTTTCATCAACGGTGCCATCCTGGTATATGCCCATATTTATGGTAACGGCCCCTCCTTGCAGCATGCACTCACTAATATATTTGCTTAATTGTTCGGCTGTAAAACGCGGAGGAGGCATTGCGGCTTTATCCTGTACCCAATAAGGTTCCATAATCAGCAGCGACTGGTAACGCAATCCCATTCCGGCGCCTCGTTCAATGGTGCCATTTTTAGGTAGTGCAACCGGGCTCGTAGTTTCGCCGGCCCAGTATTCCTGCCAGGGGGAAACCGCAGGATAGATCCATGAATTTAAACAAATGATCCGATCCTTGTTTCCTGTTTTGCAAGCTTTAAAAAAATCCTGAATTGGAATATCGGGGTATCCTTCAAAAATTTGGTACCAGCAATCAAACCAGTAGCCCGCTATTTTATCTTTATATCTATCCCCAAATTCTTTAAGTATATCAGTAAATGTTTTATAGAATTCGTAGTTATCAACCTTGCCGAAATTTCCGGTTCCTAACGAGTGCATATATAACATTAACTTAATGTTCTTTTTGTTAAGCGCAGTAGCGATTTCCGCGATCAGATCCCGTTTCGTCGTCATACCGGGATGAGCTTTCTCCCAACTGGCAATTGGAGCCGGGCAATATTGCTGGGCATGACCAATGGTAAAAATCACATATTTTGCGCCTGTCTGTTCAACCATGTCTGCATACTTATTCACATCGAATTGATCTATAGCTGTTTCATAGGGAAGCTTGGAGCCGTCACGGCTAACGCTTTGAGAGGTATAGTGGAACATCAAGCCATAGCCTGCCTTAGCCAGCCAATCCGTGCTGGCTCTTGAGCCGATAGCTTGCCGCTCATCGGCCTCAATGGCCGCTTTACCCGCTACCGGCACCAGTTCCACAGCCCGCAGATCCATAACCGGGCCGTTGGCAGTCGCGGGAACCGTAAGGGTTAGCTGCTGAGTTCCTGCTTTCAGTTCAAGTTTATCTTTTAGTAATATCCTTTCATAAGAGCCCCCGCCGAAAACGCCCTGGGTGGCCACTAACGTATAGTTGACAATACTGCTACCGGCGGCAATAGAAACGCTGTTCCCATCGGCCGCAGTCTTTACGCTATGGTTAAGCCTTACTTCATAAGTTCCTGCTGTTGGTACCTGGATACTCCATTCCATGGTGGCCGGACCGCTAAATCTCATAAAGTTCCCGTTTTGTTTTGTAACGCTGCCTTCGGTTTGGAGGGCCTTGCTGCCGTACAGGTAGCTAACTGCATTTGCTTTGACTAAAATCGGGGGCTTGTCTTGCCGGATTATCGTAAATGACGAGATAGCCGCAAAAATTAATGCGAAGAGTAATACTTTTTTCATACAACATTATTAGGTTAGTTATTGGCTAAACTAGCAAATCGGCATACTGATAAACTTACACGCTATTATCCCTTGAATCTGATCAGAAAGCCTAAAATGAGTCGTTTATAAAATTGGTTATAACAAATATAAAAGAGCACCTGTAAAAACCCTTCCAACAGATTGACTAATACTTGTATTATTTTAACATTAATTAAATGTAAAATTTTTTTGGTATAAGTAACGTGATTTGCCATCAGATTGGATATTCCGGAAGGCTTGACCATGACATTCTGTGTGTTTTCGAGTGCCGATTTGTGTAGGCAATTAAAAAAAACGGAATTATATAATCAATGAATTAATATGGTCAAAGATGGGTGCTGCGACCACACCAAATTCGGTCCGGATGAAGAAACGTTTCCGTATTTTACGCAGCTTACGCGGGATGCTGACACATTCGTCTACGGGCGCAAAACTTATGAATTGATGGTTCCATACTGGCCTGATGTGGCTAAAGAAGACCCTTCTGACGAATTTGCCCGGGCATTTGACACCGTCGAAAAAATTGTTGTTTTCTCACGATCATTAGACAGCGCTGAAAGAGAAAAAACGAAAATTGTCCGTACAGGCCTTCAGGGCGAAGTACTTAAATTGAAACAAGAACAAGGCAAAAATATTTTAACCGGTGGTGTAACCATCCCTTCACAACTTGCAGAGCTTGGCCTTATTGATGAATATCATATTGTGATGCACCCGATAGTTGTAGGAGAAGGAATACGCTTGTTTGAAGGCATAAACCTGCAGGAGAAATTACAATTAAAATTGGTTGAGTCGACGGTTTTTAAGTCGGGGGCTGTTGCGCTCAAGTACTTGAAACAGTGACAGCAAGATTTGCGACAAAAGCAGTATTTCTACGGTCATTTCAGATACCTATTTGAAGTACTCTTCCAGAGTGTAAAACAATCATCATACAAAAAAAAGGCTTCCCGGTTAACCGGGAAGCCTTTTTTTTGTAGTTTAATAAAATTATTGTTGCGGGCGACGGCCACGACCGCCAACTAATACAGTTGTTGCGTTCGGGTTAGCTTCTTTGGCAGCTGCAAGCGCGGCATCATAAGTTTTCTTCTGATCGGCAGTTAACAAAGCTACAGCAGCAGCTTCATTAGCTGCTGAAATAGGTGCTAATTTAGGACCCATAGACTGGAAATCACCGTTTGAGGCAGTTCTAAGGCTATCCTGCGATTTGTTTTGCCTGGTAAGAATAACAGTGAGTTTTGCTTTTTGATCGGCAGTAAAGTTGTAAGCAGCCATGCGTTGTCCTTCAATGGTTGTTTTAGCTCTTTCTTCAGGGGTTCCCTGTGGTCCGCCTTGTGCTTTACTAAGCGTGGCAACACCCGCCACAAGGGCCATCATAATAATTAACTTTTTCATTTTTATTGATTTTTAGGTTTAAAATTAAAAACTGGTTTTCGTTTTATTTTTTTTGATAAATATAAACAATTGATTGTAGCCGATGCCAATATTAAAAAAAGGCTTCACGACCAACCGGGAAGCCTTTTTTGATAAAAGCTAATATTATTGGCCCGGAGGACGACCACCACCCTGACCGCGACCACCGCCACCAGTGAATACTGCTGTTGCATTGGGGTTACGTTCTTTTGCAGCTGCAAGCGCTGTGTCATAAGTTTTCTTTTGGTCAGGAGTTAACAAAGCAACAATTGCTGCTTCGTTGGCTGCTGAAATAGGAGCCAGTTTAGGGGCCATAGCCTGCATTGCCGCCATCCTGTCTGCACCGGCAGCGGGGGCAGGCATTGTAGCTCTAAGGCTATCGGTTGATTTGTTTTGCCTAACAAGTATTGCAAGCACCTTTGGTTTTTGATCAGCAGTAAAATTGAAAGCAGCCATACGTTGTCCGTCAATAGTTCTTTGGGCCCTTTCTTCAGGAGTTCCCTGTTGTCCGCCGCCCTGTGCATTGCTCAAGGTAGCAACACCTGCCACGAGGGCAATCATAATAAATAGTTTTTTCATTTTTTTTTAAGATTTATTGGTTTAATAATTAAAAGGGTTTAATAATTAAAAGACTGTTTTTGCCTTTTCATATATTTTATAAATATAAACAAATGGTTCAAAAAATAAACAAACATCTAATTCTATCAAAAATGTTACTAAACCTAATTCACGCCAATATTAACGGTTAATATACGTATTCGTCAGCAATGGCAATGGCCTGCGAAATTATCGTAAGCCCTTCAGCTACCTGTGCCTTGGTGATGGTAAGCGGCGGAGCTATAAATACATAGTTCCAGCGCACAAAAGTGTACATACCTAATTCTTTTATTTTGGCGGCTACTTTATTCATGATAACCATTTCTTCGGCTTTGGCATTAAAAGGGGCCATAGGCTCTTTGGTTTCCCTGTTTTTTACCAGCTCAAAACAACCTAAAAGGCCCGTATTTCTAAAATCGCCTATGCTGGGATGAATTACTTTCATTTCCTCTGCCCGTTGATTTATATAAGCACCCATAGCCGCGGCGTTGTCTATTAAATGCTCATCTTCATAAATTTTAAGTACTTCAACCCCTGCAGCGCAGGTTACCGGATGCGCCGAGTAGGTTAACCCCAACATTAGGGGTTTATCGTCAAAATGTGAGGCTATTTTATCAGTTACTATTAACGCGCCAAGCGGCAAATACCCGGCGGTAATGCCTTTGGCGGTGGCGATCATATCGGGTACAACACCGTGCAGGTCAACAGCAAACCATTTCCCCGTACGGCCAAAACCGCTCAATACCTCATCGGCAATTAACAGGATGCCATATTTATCGCATATAGCCCTTACCTTTTGCAGGTAATCTGGCGGATATTTGATACACCCTGATGTGCCGCTTTCCCCTTCCATCAAAATAGCCGCTACATTTTCAGGTCCCTCAAATTCAATTACTCTTTCTATATGGCTCACGCATTCACGGTTGCAGGAAGTAATTTCTTTCCCCCAGGGACAGCGATAACAATACGGATCTTCCACATGTACAATATTAGGCGCCTGCTGCGAATCAGCTGCCAGCTTTCGCGGATCGCCGCCCGCTGTCATTGCTCCGTATGACGCCCCATGAAATGCGCGGTAACGGGCAATTATTTTATGCCTGCCGGTATATATTCGGGCTAGTTTTATAGCATTTTCGATAGCCGAAGCGCCGCAAACCGTAAACAAGGTTTTAGTGAGGTTGCCTGTGGTTATTTCTGCTAATTTCTTGCCCAGTTCGCCACGTGCTTTGGTAACACAGTCTGGGGTAATGTAGCAAACTTGCTGCATTTGCTCAACAACAGCCCGCGTTACACGCTGGTTGCCGTGGCCAATGTTTACATTGATAAGGCCCGAAGAAAAATCAATATAACGTTTACCCTCATAGTCGTATAAATACACCCCTTCGGCCCTTTTTACTGCGATAGGGTTAAAGCCCTTTTGTTTGCTCCAGGGAAAGAGCGTGTAATCCATACTGTTTTGGATGATCTCTTCGGTTTCTCTTAGTTTTTTATTTTTTTGCATTATGTCTATTTTATGGTGTCGTGGCCCACGCTAAATCACCTCGATTAAGAGCCCTAATGATCAGTCGCCTTTTGTTTTTATTATTCCCTTGTTCCATATAAACCCCACCGCCATTAACGCCCCCAAAAAGCCAAGCCCTGCTGATATACGCATAACACCTGCGTAGGCCGCTATAAAACCGGAATGATAGGCCTTTTCAATAATTGGTTTATCGGTAGTTGCAATATTAACCGGCACTTTAGCATTACCCAGGTTTGCCGCCTGTAGCATAATGGCTTGTTTATCCTGCGAATTTAACGGAATAGCCTTGATCTGCTGCTGTAATGCACCCGAAAAAAGCAAAATAGCCAGCGCGCCAAATATCGCGTTAGCGAAAACCCCCGAAATGCGCGTCATGGCATTATTAATGCCTGATGCGGTTCCCGAGAAATTATTGCTCACCGAACTCATTACCGTTGCCGTAAGCGGCGCTACCGTGAACGACATACCTAACCCCAAAACGAATACACCAGGAAAAAAGGTGGTCCAATAATCTGTCGGGCCGCTGGTTTGCTTGATAAAGGATAAAATAAGCATGCCTGTGCCTGCTAATGCAGGCCCGCCAATAAGGAATAACCGCGGCCCATATTTATCTGCTAATTTCCCGGCATACCGCGCTAAGCTTATCATTAACACTGTAAATGGTAAAAAGGTTAAGCCCGATTGCAGCTGGCTGTAACCCTGTACCTGTACCAGGTTTAAAGATAAAAATAACATTCCTGCGCCAAGCCCCGCATACAGGAAAAAAGTGAGCAAATTTGCCCCACTAAAAGTGGCATTTGCAAACAGTTTAAGCGGCATCATAGGGTGGCCGCTTTTTATTTCGATCATAATAAATACGAATAGAAACAATACCCCCGCTGCCAATGAGCCAATTACCTGTATAGTAGTAAAGCCAACTGCGGGTATGCGCAGAAAACCAAAGGTTAAAAAGGCCAGCCCCAGCGCGATAGTTATAGCTCCGGGGAAATCAAGTACATTATTACTACTCTCATCCCGTGTTTCTTTTACGCGGAATGCCAGCATGAACAAAGTAACTATCCCGATAGGTACATTGATAAAAAAGATATACCGCCATAAGCCGGCGTCAGCCAAAGCGCCGCCCAAAATAGGCCCGCCCAAAATAAGTAATGTTGTAAATGCCGACCAAGTACCAATGGCCTTGCCACGCTCATTCGCGTTGATAGAGGAAGAGATAAGCGACAGGCTGCCGGGTATCATCAACGCGCCGCCCACGCCCTGCAAAACCCGGAATGCAACCAATAACAAAACACTTGTTGATATTCCACAGGCTGCCGAAGCTGTGATGAATATAAATATGCCCATCATAAATATTTTCTTGCGACCGAGTTTATCGCCCATAGCGCCGCCGATTAACATCAGCGAGGCCAGCATGAGCAGGTAGGCATTTAATATCCAGAACAGGTCGGTGCCGGTGGCTTTAAGGCTTTTTTGAAGAGAGGGCAATACGACATTAAGTGCCGTAGCATCAATAAACGCCATAGACGAGGCCAGTATGGTTGAAACCATGATCCATTTACCTGCAGAACTGCGGAGAGGGACTGTTGCCATAACGATAGTAACAGGTTAAGTATTTATATGTTCTTTTAAAACAATGGTAACGGTATCGCCTGCTTCTTTCTTTATTATTTTGCGTATATCTGCCTTTATGGGGAGCAGGTGCCTGCCATCACCCATCGCCATAAATGAACTGCGGAAAGGGTGCCCGTCAACAGTTCCACGCACCTTTACTAATCCGCGCGTTCCAAAAAACTCAACTGATTGGGGCCATATTACAAAGGTCCAGCTGCCTTTAGTGGGCCTTTTTTGAAGGATTGCGGTAAATTGTTCGTTCAGCATAAAAGTTCGGCTTATCTCCCGTAAAGTTAAAAACTAATTGAGCATAAAAACGAACGGTCATTTTCCCTTACTGGATGCTGCATTGACGATAGTGTTTATTAACTAAAAAGGTGCAGTAGTGATTCACAAAATAGTGAATCACCTGAATCACTTTTTGCCCGTAAGTTACTGTAAGTAAGTATTTTGCAGAAATGAAGTGAATCACCCTGAATCAGTATAAAAACTTTAGATAATTATACTTTGTAACCTGTAAACAAGTGTTTTATATCTTTTACTAACTTTTTGACTAAATGAGGTGAATCATATAATATGAATCACTTCAGGGACGTATTCCCTCCAATATATAAAACTACCGGCCCCGTCCCCAAAATTTCAGGCGGGGTTAAACTCACCATTCCTTTTTGAAGTGTGCCCGCATCCATATAATTGCCGGTATAAGGCTGGTACCACCTGGCTTTTAACGGCTTATCCAAATCAGTTAAATTTAGTGTGAACGGAACAGATTTATTTTGGAAAACTACATACTCTTTCCCGGTATGGGCCAGGCAGTACCCGGTACTTGCTAAACTATCAGCGGGTTTTAATAACCAGTATTCCGTTTGAGTGAAAAAGTCCTTAAAGTTTTTAAGATAGGCATAGCCGGGCGGTGTTTCGTTGGGGCGTATCACGTCCCACGCAGTATAAGTATAATAATAGGCGTTATATCCACCCGCCATTTGTATTTCCCAAATCCGCCGCGCATCTTCTTCGGCCGATTCTGCGTTGTTATAGGTTTTATCCAGTAACCCTTTTGGCCCGTGCTCATACCCCGATTCCACATTCATTACGGGCCAGTTATTTTGCGCCAGTTGTTTTAAGGTGCTTGCATGCAAATGATTAGATTGCTCCTGGTGGCTGCGAAAATCGGCCAATGAATTATAGGCCCCGCTATTATAAGTTTGAACGTCGGTATGTATAGTTACCAGGCGGTGATAGGGATCGGTTAACCGTATAAACTTTAAACGCCCCGTTTTATAATCAACCGATTTTTCATTATTTGCTTCTTTGGCCAGATCCCACGTAATATTGGGGTAGGCGGCGTAATGGGCAATTATCCAGTTATAATATCGGTCGTCTTCGGGGCTACCATTTTTGGGCCAGTTCACTTTTTTATTATAAACTTTCAGGTATAAATGCGCTATAATACCGCGTTTGTTCATCGCGTCTATCATCCTGTCAAAATGCTGCCAGTAAGTTAGGTTAAAATGGCTGAAATCGGGTTGGTCATTACTGCCGTTCCAGGGATATAAAGCCGACGGCCCGTAATCGTCATCCGATGATTTACCCGGGCGCCAGGTAGTATCATAACCATAGCAATTGATAAGGATAAAATTGAAACCATAATAGCTTAACTTATCAAGGAATGAATTAATAACAGGCAGTTTGTTATCGTGCTCATCCAATGCCCAAAGCCAGTCGCATTCATAGCCGTCAGGGAACCAATGTGTTCCGTCCTGGTAAATAAAATGATGCGGATTTTGAGGGTCGACCATTAAGTTACCATGTACTTTTTTATCAGGATTGGCAATACAAGTAAACCGCAATTTTTGATTGTTTATACCGGCTATATCGGCAACTGTGGTAAGCTGCCAATTACCTTCTACGGTAGGAGAGAAGCGTATTTTCCAAATACCGTTACCATCATAAAAGCCGGGCAGTACCAATTTGGTGCCGTTTGGCCCGGCAAATTCGGCCGAAAAGTTAACCGTAAACGGGTTATCGGGGATGGTTTTGCTTTTAAATTCAAAATCATGGGGCTGCCATTTGGGTATACTTATCGCAAATGCACCCGAGGTAAAGACCATCCTACAGGATAAAACCAGGAATAGGCCGGCAATTTTTTTTACCATAAAGATTATTTTAACAGCGGTTCCTCAATTATTGGTTTGGAAGTTAAAAGTAATAATAAGAATTAGCTATTCCGGATGATCTGTAAGTATTTTCATTTTCTTCAGCGCCACAACATACTTGCTTATCGGTTTTTTTGTTTAAACTCGTGAGTTATTTCGATAGCCATTAGTAAACCAATTTCATTTAATTAAAATCAAGTGCCTCAAACTAAAAAAGCCGCTTTTACTGAGCGAAAATATGTGCTAACACTAATATTTGTAGCCAGCCTGTTTATGATGTGGGGCGTATCCATGACCATGGGCGACGTGCTTAACGCACACTTTAAGGCAGTATTACATTTAAGTACATCACGCTCAACACTTATTCAATTTTCCATATTTGCGGCTTACCCGGTAATGGGCATTCCGGCCGGGCTTTTCATGAAAAAATACGGATATAAAAATGGTGCATTATTAGGCCTGTTGCTTTTCGCCACCGGTGCATTTTTGTTTATACCCGCGGCCAATGCAGCATCATTTACATTTTTCAGGGTATCATTGTTTATCCTGGCTTGCGGCATGGCAACGTTAGAAACAGTAGCCCACCCGTTTATTGCAAGTTTAGGCAGCCAGGAAACCAGCGCGCAGCGTTTAAACTTTGGACAAGGGTTTAACGGGATAGGTGGTATAGTTGGGCCATTATTAGGGGGGTATTTTATTCTAAAAGCCGGGCAGGAGCACTCTAACGACCTCTATTCAGTTAAAATGGTATACACCGTTATTGGCTGTGTAATACTGGCTATTGCTGTTGCCTTTTTCTTTTTAAAGGTGCCGCCCATTACGGAAGATGTATTGGATGAAGATGGTAAAAAATTAGTTATACCTGAGGCAGATGTTAAGCCTAAGAGTTTAAAAAGGTTATTTCAACATCGCCATTTTGTTTGGGCTATTGTGGCACAGTTTTGCAATGTTGCTGCCCAGGGAGGGGTTTGGGCATTGTTTATAATTTACGGTATTTCAATAATGAAGTTATCGCGCGATAATGCTTCTTACTTTTTAGCAATTAGCATGGTATTAAAAACCAGTTCGCGTTTTTTAGCGGCATTTGTTTTTCTTCGGTACATTAAACCTAACAAGTTTTTGGCTGTTTTTGCTTTATGCTGTATAGCTATGTGCCTTGTAACAGCGCAGGCGCATGGCTGGGTTTCTTTTATTGCGTTAATGATGCTTATAGGTTTTATGGGAGTGATGTACCCAACTATTTATAGCCTCGGCCTTAAAGATCTCGGGACATATAAACAACAAGCATCCTCCTTTATTGTATTAGGCGTTGCCGGTGGCGCGGTTTTTCCTTATCTTATGGGTTTAATTGCAGACCATAATGTTGCAACAGCTTATTACCTGCCTATTATTTGTTACGCTTTTATTTTCCTGTTCGCTGTTAGGTTATCAAAAGTGAGTATAAGGCAATAATTGAAATGCTAAAACGCAATACGTCAATAATCGTATTTATAATATTGATATTTATATCAGTAAGATCGGATGCTAGTTCCTATATTGGTTTTCCAGGTGATACTGTAAGGATCAAAATATATCGTATTGGGTCATCAAATAGCTATGGACCTATTATTGATATTTATAAAACAGATAATACTATTAAAATTGTTTATTCGGTATTTGAAAGGGTTATAAAAGACAGTTTGGCCGAAGAGGACTTTCTTAATAAGCTAATGGTGTTTATGAAGTTAAAAAAATACGATATAACCGATTCAATTATTGAAAAATACCATGAGAAATATTATGTATACAACCGCGACTCCCTTTTTTTAAATAAAAAAACTGATGCTGATTATTTTAAGTTGGTGGATAAGTTTTATTCAACTACCGATGAGGCGCTTGAAAACAAAAACATTTATCAATCTCAAGTAAAATATAGAACTGACATAGCAATTGATGGGGTAACATTTTTTTTTAAAATTATTTCCCGCGCAGGTATCCGAGAAGTTTCAGCCCATTCCCCTATTAGCACCTCGCACCCGCTTCTTTATGAATTGTTAACTAACACGCTTAATACTTATCGCAATAAAAAACACAATATTTTTTTAAACAAAAAAACCTGGGGTTATTGATCGTTTTTCTAAAACACAACGCCTTTGTTATCCATCGTTGCGATTTTGATACTCAAATGGCTATACTATTGTGAAATTCATTTTTATTTTAAGTTTTGATTTTGGCATACCCAATTTCGAGGAACTTTTAGACTAATTTGCCCACTTTAACCGATTTAACATTGTTTTAACACCATTTTTACGTACATTTTGTCAGTAAATGGCAGCCATGGCAGTGTATGGACAAAATGGCAGTAAATTTTTTTTAATTTGTT
>CAISKH010000001.1 GCA_903885865.1 uncultured Mucilaginibacter sp. | reverse complement strand
CTTCTACCTTTCCTGTAAAAACTATTACCGTACCGTCTTCCAGGATATGGATCCATGCACCGACCTGATTTTCAGGAATAGCTGCAGACGTGGGATTTGCAGCAAGTGCCCGGGATGAAAACAGGTCTTTAGCTATTATTACTACAACCAGCCCTTTCCCAAAAGCCTTTAAAAAACCGTGGCGGCTAAAGCCGAATTGTTCCTTTTCTTCAGGCAATTCGGCTAATGCAGTTCCGTTCATATATTCAGGTACGCTATTCATAACCTATTTATTTTGAGATTCTGCAGCAATTTTTATGGCTTTAATGATCCGGGGATAAGTTCCGCAACGGCAAATATTTCCGTTCATTGCCGTAACGATATCAGCATCAGTAGGTTTAGGGTTCTTCATAAGCAGGGAAACAGAAGACATGATCATCCCTGAAGCACAATAAGTACACTGAAAAGTATCTGATCTTAGAAAAGCCTCCTGCACAGGATGAAGCATCCCATTCTTTTCCAGCCCCTCAACAGTAGTGATCTCTTTTCCGGCAACAAGGCTAACAGGAGTGATACAAGACCGTATTGCAGAGCCATCAACCAATACGGTACACGCCCCGCAAGCTCCCTCGCCACAACCATACTTGCTGCCGGTTATATCCAGATCATCGCGCAGAACGCTGAGTAAACTGGCCCCTGCCTCTGCGTTTACTTCATGCTTTATACCGTTTATAGTTAATAACATGCTTAGCGGTCTTAAATCATATCAAATTTATACAAATGGTTATTGTAAAACAACAAAGCCCAATACTTTCATATCAGGCTTTAAGTTTAGGAACGGGATGGATTGATACAATTAATGTATTGTACTTTGCTTATTGCTTTTATTTTTCTTCTCCGATTCCCACCAATACCAGTTCATATCAAAACCCATCATGTAACTTATTTTCCATATGCCACCTTCTTTTTTTGCCTTTATTTTATAAGAAAATTCATCACCCCACTTCCAGTTAAAACTTACTTCATCATTATTGAACCTAATATCGTTTAATTTTAATTTTTCCCAAAAAATATAGGGATCCTGGCATTGGCACCATGGGTTTACATTATCCTGAAATTCGGAAAGCATTCCCACACTCCAGCTTGATGACCCGTCTTTTAACTCTTTATCCATCCGTACTGCAATTGCGCGATAATCGGCCAAAAAATCATCGGTAAACATACCCGTTTTCTTTAAGTCATTGATCGAAGCATTGTTTTTGTCCAGGTCAATACCACTATACAACGTATCCGAGGGGTTTTTCATTACAGGTTCAAAAGCATTATTCTGGAGATTAGTTTCATTCCATTTGTATAAAGCCCTTACTAATGCGGTTAATTTAATACTGTCGCTTTTTTCAGCTTCAGTTAATGGAGTGGTTGTTATGGTGATGCTATCTGTTTTTTTGGTTGTTATGGTAATGCTATCCGTATTTTTTACCGAGTCAGGTTCGTTGGATTTATTTTTGCTTTTGCAACCGGCAAATAATATAATAATGGTTAAATAAAGCAGGTTTGATTTAATGTGATTCATGTTGCGGTCAGTATTTATAATACTAAGTAAACCATAATTTAAATAACCTGCAATTTTTATCGGGTCAGGTTTTGAAATATATAAAACAACAAAGCCCAATACTTTCATATCAGGCTTTGCATTAAACACTCACCACTAAGTATTATACCCCAATATCTTCAACACCTGCTTGCTATTCTGTTCCTCGCCAAAAACCTCGAAATTAAATGTTTCATCGCGGTTGCGGCGGATAATAACATGCTTGGGCGATGGCAGCAGGCAATGGTGTATGCCGCCGTAACCGCTTAAAACTTCCTGGTAGGCGCCGGTATTAAAAAAGCCCAGGTATTGTACCTTGCGGGTTTTTGGCATAAATACGCTGTTCATGTGCGCTTCCTGATTGTAGTAATCCTGGCCGTCGCAGGTAATGCCGCCCAGGTTAACCCGTTCGTATTCGCTGTCCCAGTTATTAACCGGCAATAGGATGTATTTTTGATTCAGCGCCCAAACATCAGGCAGGTTGGTAATGAACGAACCATCCAGCATCAGCCATCGTTCGCGGTCATTTTGCTGTTTGCGGCCCAATACCTTGTAGAGTATGCCCGATGCCTCGGCAACGGTGTACTTACCGAACTCAGTAATAATATCAGGCTCTACGGTATCATTATCGGCGCATATCTCTTTTATCCGGCTCACAATTTCGTTGATCATATATTCATAATCAAAATCAAAAACCAGCGAATCTTTAAACGGCATACCGCCGCCAATATCTAAGGTATCTAAGGCAGGGTTTATTTTTTTGAACTTGCAGTATAGCGTTACATATTTTTCCAGCTCGTTCCAGTAATAGGGTGTATCAGATATACCCGAATTAATAAAGAAATGCAGCAGCTTAACCTGGAAATTTGGGTTGCTTTCTATCTTGTTGTAATAAAAATCAATAATATCCTCCATGCGTATACCCAAGCGCGAGGTATAAAACTGCGAATCGGGCTGCTCTTCCGCAGCTATCCTAATGCCTAAGTTGCAGGGGGTAGTCATTTCTACCTCATCATCATACAGGTTAAATTCTTCTTTATTATCCAGCACCGGGATGATGTTTTTAAACCCGTCATGCAGCATATCAATGATGTATGTTTTATACTGGAAGGTTTTAAAGCCATTGCATATTACGGTAACATCCTTATCCACAGCCCCTTTTTTCTCGAGCGCGTCTATCATCGGCATATCAAACGCCGACGAGGTTTCCAGGTGGATATCATTCTTCAAGGCTTCTTCAACAATATGCCTGAAATGCGAGCTTTTTGTGCAATAACAATATTTATAACCCCCGCGGTAATTGTTTTTGATGATCGCCTGCTGAAACAGCAATTTGGCCTGCTGAATTTTTTTGGTGATTATGGGCAGATAAGTGAAACGCAGCGGAGTACCGTACGTTTCTATCATCTCCATTAAATTCAGATCATGAAAATATAATTCATCCTCAATGATCTCAAAACCCTCCTGCGGAAAGCCAACACTCAAGTCAAGAAATTCCTGGTAACTCTGCATTTATCGTAATAAATAAAAATCCGCGCAAAAATGTAATTTTTAAATGGAATTAAAGGCTATTTGTCAGGGAAATTTATTGTTGAAATGTAATTTGTTTATGATGGTTCATAGATCATGGTTGATGGTTCATAGTTGGCGGGTAGGGGAGTTATTGGTTATTGAGTTAATAGGTTATTAAGTTATTGGGTTATTAAGTTATTGGGTTTAGGGTGGAAAAGGATAAAAAAAGCGGGGCAGTGTGATTCCCTCCCAACGGGAGGGTGTAGGGAGGGGTTTAACCACGCGACAGGCCAAATCTCTAATCAACTAATCTCTAATCACTATTTTTCTTAATTTTACCGCATGAATTTTATTATTGAAGCCACCGTTAAAGCCATTAAACACAT